>QMUI01000102.1 GCA_003660485.1 Thermococci archaeon
CACCAGTGTACGTAAGCTGGGGCTACAGGAACAGGAGCGTCCTTATTAGAGTTCCAGCATTTTGGGGGAATGGGGCAAGGATCGAGTATCGCTGTCCAGATCCAAGTGCCAACCCGTACTTTGCATTTGCAGCGATTATTAAGGCCGGATTCGATGGAATCAAGCACAAGATCGACCCATTCGCGTACGTCGAGGAGAATGTCTATGAGATGAGTGAAGAGAAGAAGGCCCAGCTTGGAATTGACATCCTCCCAAGTAACCTAGGAGAAGCCCTTGAAGAGCTTGAGCAGGATAAGGTCATCAAAAAGGCCCTGGGAGGAGCGTACAAGAACTTCATTGAGTACAAGAGGGCTGAATGGGAGGAGTACTTGGACTACCTTGAGAGCAAGCACTTGTCGAAGGACACCAAAAGGATCACTGAGTGGGAACTTGAAAGGTACTTCTTCATCTGACGAGGAAAATTATTATCCCCCTATCCCAAATTAATATTCGATGGATCTCGGGAAGCACTTCTTAAAGCAAGCAATTGAGACGTTTAAGGAGATAAGGGAAGAGGATGTTAGTGAGTATTCTCTCCTTTTGCTTCAGTCAAACGTCATAAAGAGCCTAGCCGATGCCTCCCTAATATTTTTCTCCAGGGAAGACGATAAAAAAGTTGAAAAAGCCTATTGCGAATTCTTGGATGTTTTAGAATTTTTAAGGGATAATGATCTCTTTTTAGGCGGTGGTCTTTTGCAATTGAACTTGCTCAGGGATCTGAATCCCCTTAGGGGATTTTCTCTAGATAGGAGATTCGGCAAGCCAAGGGAAATGCTGGTTTGGAGCAACAGGATAGTCAAGCCTCACTTGTTCTTGATGGCTAAATCCCCAAGGTACGAAGAGTTTAAGGATCCACTCTTTAATTTAGGTGCAGATATAAGCCCCCAGGACAGACTTTTCCCCTACCTTGTATCTTCCGTTAGGAGAATTCTCGAGAAGACGGGGGCACCGTGGAGGGTAGTTGGGGAGCTTATGAAGTGGGAGCTCTTCCTGGGCTACTTGAAAGATCCGCCTCAATGCATGGATGGCTACGTTAAGCTCATAGACTCCCTCCCAAGGATCCTTGAGGGGGCCTTCTTTTATTTCCTCTCTGACGACGTTGAAGTTTATGAGCTTGGCCCCAGATCTGGTCTTTTTATTGATGTTGAAAAGATGGTTTGTTTCTCAAAGAAGCTAAATAGGGGATTCATAGCTGGGAGGTGGTAGGTTGTTCGCCGTTTACCCCATAGGGTACATAAGGAAGGAAAATGGAGTGTTTATCGAGATCCTTCCCGAGTTCTTAGAGGCGGTGGATGGACTAAGTGAGGGAGACTGGATAAAGGTAATAGCTTGGCTCCATGAAAGCGATACTCCAGAGAAGAGGAAAGTCCTGAAAGTCCATCCGCGCGGCAATCCAAGAAATCCCTTAACTGGTGTCTTTGCCACTCGCTCTCCATTAAGACCGAATCCCTTTGCCTTGTATACCGTTAGGATAGAGAGGATTGAGGGAAATAAACTCTACATCTCCTGGGTTGATGCGTACGAGGGAACTCCTGTCCTCGACATAAGAATATTCGTTAAGAGGCTTGACTGTCCAAGTGAGATTGAGAGGAGGGAAGTGAATAAAGGTAGGGGAGTTCGGATTGGCGAGATCAACTTAATACCCAGGAAGTCCAATTATCTGGGTAAGCTTGAAGAAGTGTCTCCTGAGGAGTTCGAGGCCTTGACAGTTGAGATAGGCCCTAAAACTGCCGTTCTTTCTGCTGAAGAGCTGTGTACATTGATTAAAACCCTCAAAAAGATTTATGAAGAATTGCCCGTTGAGATTAGGGGCAAGCTGGGGTGTTTGGAGTGAAAATCCTAATGGTTGGCCACTACCCCCCGCACAGGGGAGGGGTTGCAAGGCACGTTAAGGAGCTGGTTGAATGCCTTAGGACTAGGCACGAGGTTCACGTTTTAACTTATGGAACGGTCAAAGTTAGGGAGGAGGGGGTTTATTCGATCAAAGTTCCCAACATCTTTGGCCTTAGGGGAATATCCTTTGTCTTGCTTGCTTCGAAGGTTATAAGGAGGTTACATGAGAAAAATAACTACGATGTAATCCACGCACACTATGTTGGAACCACAAGCTACTCCGCGATTCTCTCAGGCGTTAGGCCGGTGGTAATTACGGCCCACGGGAGCGACCTTGAGTTCATGTCCAAGCTTCCACTGGGCAGGTACTTCGTTAAGGAGTCCTTGATCAAGGCCGATAAGGTGATAACCGTCAGTCATTACTTGGCCAAGAAGGCCTTAAGTCTGGGTGCGAGGGAGGTTAAGGTAATTCCTAACTGGACGACCCTCAGTGGAAGATCTGAGAGGAAGGCAATTGTCTTCCTGGGTAGGATTGCCAGGTATAAAGGTATCTATGACTTCATAAGGCTTGCCGAGCACTTCCCTGAAGAGGAGTTCCTCGTTGCCGGCGAGGGCCCCAGGATTAAGGCTCCAGGGAATGTAAAATTCTTGGGGTACGTTAGAGCTGAAGAGGTTTTAAGCAAGGCGAAAGTTCTTGTTCTCCCCTCAAGAAGGGAGGGATTTGGTCTCGTCATTCTTGAGGCAAATTCTTTTGGGGTTCCCGTCTTGGGGAGGGATATCGGCGGAATAAGAGAGCTAATAAGGCACGGCAAGAACGGTTACTTATTCAACACCCTGGAGGAGGCAGTTGAGTTTTTAAATAGGCTACTTGAGGGGAAGGAAGGAGCTAAAAGGGGTGCAATTGGAAAGAGAATTTCTACATTATATTCGCTTGAGAAGGCGTGTAGAGAGGTTGAGAAGGTTTACGGGGAGGTGGTGAGATGACTATCATCATAAACATGAGGGATAAAATCGACGAGAAGAAGCTCAGGGTAGCCGCTAAACTAATCAGAGAGGGAAAACTTGTTGCTTTTCCCACAGAGACCGTTTACGGATTGGGAGCAGACGCCCTAAACGAGACGGCCGTGAGAAGGATATTCGAGGCTAAAGGAAGGCCTGCTGATAATCCCCTGATAATCCATATCGCGGACTTTTCTCAAGTGCACGAGTTGGCGAGGGAGGTTCCTGAGGAAGCGGAGATGTTAGCTAAGAAATTCTGGCCCGGGCCCCTAACCATTGTCCTTCCCAGGAAAGATGTGGTTCCCAAAGTAACAACGGGAGGCCTCGATACCGTGGCCATAAGGATGCCCGCCCACGAGATAGCCCTGAAGCTTATAAGACTCAGTGGAAGGCCAATAGCCGCTCCTTCCGCTAACATAAGCGGTAGGCCTAGTCCAACGTCTGCCGAGCACGTTATAGATGACTTTTACGGAAAGATAGAGTGCATAATAGATGGCGGCGAGACGAAGATCGGCGTTGAGTCGACGGTCATAGATCTCACCGAATGGCCTCCCGTGCTCCTCAGGCCCGGAGGCTTACCGCTAGAGGAGATTGAGAAGGTCATTGGGGAGGTAAGGGTTCATCCGGCCGTTTACGGGAAGAAGGTAAACTTGGCAAAGGCCCCAGGGATGAAGTACAGGCACTACGCTCCCAATGCTGAGGTAATAGTTGTTGAAGGGCCAAGAGAGAAGGTAGAAGAGAAGATAGGGGAGCTGGTAGAGGAATTCAGAAGGAGGGGTAAGAGGGTCGGGGTTATTGGCTCTGGGAGATATAACGCGGACGAGTTCTTCTTCTTGGGGAGCACGGTTGAAGACATCGCTAGGAATCTTTTCAAGGCTCTAAGGTACATGGATAAGGCGGGAGTTGATGTGGTCTTAGCTGAAGGGGTTGAAGAGAGGGGATTGGGGTTGGCAGTTATGAACAGGCTAAGAAAAGCCGCTGGTTATAAAGTTATAAAGGTTTGAGTGACTGACCTCTTCCCCGTCCTGAAGGGCGGGGCTTTCAAAAGAAAAAAGTAACACTAAAATCTTAAATCTCTCCATGATAAAATTCCTTATGGTGAGGGTATGGAAGAAATCACTATCACTGTGAAGGTCCCCAAAGAACTTGAGGGGAAAATTAAAGAGGAGATTTTGAGGATGAAAGCTAAAGTCAACGTGCGAGAAGCCCTAAAAAGAGCTAGAGGCTCATTGAAAACTGAAAAAACCTGGCAAGAGTTGGAGGCCGAGGTTTATGATGAGCTTGTTCCTTGACAGCAATGTTATAATTGAGTTCGCTAAAGACAATCCCAAAGCTGTGAAACTTTTAGAAACTCTTTTCAATGGGGAATTTAGAGTTTTATCAACAGCATAGTCTATAGTGAGTTTCTTCATATTCTTAAAGGCAAAAACAGGGAAAGGTTACTGGGAATTGAAAAAAAGATAAAGAAATTGTGAAAGCCACAACTAAAGAGTTCTTAGAGACCCTTTTCCCATTGCTCAGCATACCGGGCTTTTTGGAACTAACACCCGACATCATAATGATCTCAAATGAACTTTCTATGAAATATGGTCTGCTTCCAAATGATTCCCTCATATTAGCAACATGCAAATACTATGGAATCCAAGGTCTGGTTTCTCTTGATTCAGACTTTGAGGACGCATGTAGGTCTGAAGGCGTTCTTTTGATAAATTCGGCTGAAAAATTAAAGTCATTGGTGTGAATCATGACCGAATGGGAGCAATGTGAAAAACCCACACTCGAAAGGCTCATCTCATTAGGCTGGCAATATAAAAGAGGTATTGAAATCCTTGAAGATGAAAAAG
>QMUI01000103.1 GCA_003660485.1 Thermococci archaeon
ACTTTAATCTCCCTCCTTTCAAACTCTTCAATTATTATTGCTTTCAGATCCCTGAGGATCTTTCCCATGGTCTTCGCCCTCTTATAGTTGTATTCTTTTAAGTATTCCCGAACATAAACATGACTAGTTCAATTAACACAACCCAAGCTTACTTTGCGGGGAGCGTGGTTAACTGATTAACAACGAAGACACAACAGCGGATGTAAGTTAACACGTTAACAGAAAACCTTTGGTTTAAGAAGCCCTTTTAAATTCCCAAATCTACGCAGAACCATGACAATTGAGCTAAAAGAGGTCTGGAAGGGCTTCAATGATACTCACGTTCTCAAGGATGTGAACCTCAAAATAAGGGAGGGTGAGTTCGTAGTAATTGCTGGGGAAAACGGTTCAAGTAAGAGCACTCTTCTTAAGATTATTTCTGGCCTTCTAATTCCGGATAAGGGGAAGTTAGAGTCTTTGACTACGACATGGTGAGGGAGTGGAAGAAGGCTTCAAAAATCCTAGGTGTGGTGCTTGCAAACGAGAGAAGTCTATACTGGAAGCTCACGGGGATGGAGAACCTCGAGGTGTTTGCGGGCCTCTAGGGGGTTAAAAACTGGAGGGAAAAAGCCGAGTACCTCCTCAAAAGGGTTGGCCTTGGGGATGCCAAGAACAAGCTCGTCGAAGAGTATTCAACGGGAATGAGGAAAAAGCTACTCTTAGCAAAGGCCTTAATTCACGACCCAAAGGTTCTTCTACTTGACGAGGTTCTAAACGGTCTAGATCCAAGGGCCGTAACCGAGGTTATCTCCTTCCTTCAAGAGCTCAACTCCCAGGGAGTTACGATTGTGTTGGTAAGCCACATTCTCCACGACCTTCCCGGGAACGCGAGGCTAGTCGTTATGAGGGAGGGGAGGATAATAGCCGATGACAGGCTTTCAAGGTTCTCGTTCGACACCCTAAAGATCACCGCAACAATCAACGGAGAGGAGGTTGAGGTAATAGCCAGGGAGGAGGAGCTCGACGAGAAGCTTAGGGAGCTCATAAAGAGGAATGCCCAGAATATAAGGGTCGAGAGGGATGATCTGTACTCCATTCTGAGGAGGCTCCTCAATGAGCCTTAGAAAGGTATTAACGATAGCGAAGAAGGAGTTCAGGGTTCAGAGGAGGTACAGGGTAGTCTGGCTTAACTTCGCCCTAACCCCTTTCTTTATTCTAGCTCCCTGGGTTTTTACCGCGAAGTTCCTCTCCTCAAGCTTTGGAGAATCCGTGTTAGTGGGTTCTATAATGTGGTACTGGCTGAACCAGTACTTCTTTGGCCTTCAGGAGGCGTTTGAGGATGAGAGAGAGGAAGGGACTCTGGTGAGTGTTGCCCTATCTCCTGTAAGTCTTCTGAGCTTTCTCCTCGGTAAGGGCCTCTGGATGATTGTCGAGTGCTCCTACATCACGGTTGTTACCATAACCATCTTCAAGTTAGCCGGAGTTTCAGCTGGATTTAAGCTTATTCCCCTCTATATAGCTTCTGGCTTTTACATGTTCGCCTTCTCACTTCTGTGGGCCGGCCTCGTCCTCAGGTTCAGGAGGATAGGAGGAGTGAACCTCTTAACCCAGGAAGCACTCGCAGTTACCTCGGGTGTTACCGCCGACATTAGGGCTTACCCCAGGATCGTTAGAGGGGTGGCATATCTGATACCGCTAACGTACACCATAATAGTGGGCAGGAAGGTCCTCCATGGAGACCTCCCCTGCTTATCCTACTACCTCCTGGGCTTAAACTTAGTTACACTTGCATACCTTCTTGTTGGGATATGGATGATAAAGAAGGGGGAAGAGTTCCTCAGAATTAGTGGGGAGTGGGAAGCTTGGTGAGGTTTTTGGCACTCGCCAAAGCGTCCCTGCTGACGGCGAGAAGGTACAGAATTGACTGGTACGGAAACGTCCTAGTTCCAGTGCTCACGGTAGTTCCAGTTATAATTGCACTCTGGTACGGGAAAAAGATTGGCTTAGGGAATATTTTGGGAACCGAGAACTACTTTGAGTACTACATCCTTGGAATAGTGTACTGGAACTACGTCGAGGTCGTGTGGTCATCTATCTTTGCCCTAAGGTACTACATGAGGACGGGTCAGCTTGAGGGCATGTTGCTAACTCCGCTCACTCCCCTCGAATACATCCTAGGCTGGTCTCTCCTTGGGATTGCGGTAACAACTATTACTTCCCTACCCCTGGTTGCCTTGGCAGTTATTATGGGGGGTTATTGGGGCAACGGTTTCTGGAGTTGCCGTTTCAGTTGTAGTGTTTCTCCTGTCTATAACTGCCTCCTTCGGTCTCGCCTACCTCATATTTGGACTGACCCTAGTGATAAGGGAAGGAGACGAGGTTGTATCTTTGATTGGAAACATGGCCCCTCTCATAGGAGGTCTTTACTTCCCCATAATCCTCCTCCCGGGGCCCTTAAGGTACCTCTCGTATATGTTCCCCTTCACATGGGGAGTTGACGTTCTAAGGGCCCTTCTCACTGGGTCAAGACCCATATTCGGGGTAAGAGAGGAATTGTTGATACTCTTCGTGTTAACGTTGCTGTACCTAATGCTGGGCGGCCTCTCATACAAGTTCCTTGAGAGAACCATGAGGAGGAAGGGAATTCAAGGATTCTAAGGCTATTCACCTGCAACGTACTTCCTGTGTGCACCTCTTCCAACAGCCCTCACGAGTCCTAAGGCCTCAAGCCTCTCTAACCTTTTGAGTACTGCGGGCTTTGACAAACCAACGTATTCGCTGATTTCTCCAGTTCTCCTTGGTATTGCAAGAAACTCTAATATTCTCTTGTCAATATCATCAAGCAATTCTTGACCTTTTTTCCTAAATATTACCTCGAACTTATTTGCGGAGCTTTTGAACTCGACCTCAACGAGGCTATGTTTCTTACACTCCTCTCTTATTAACTTTAACCCATAACCGTACTTTTCTATGTATCCAGTGTCATACAGGAGCGTGCAGAGGTTTGGATTTCTCGGCACGTGCTCAGGATCTTCCAGATCGACCCCAGGCATTAGACCCCCAGGATTCCGAACTATCAGCTTATCCGAATGGATAAAAATCTTCACGTCGGAGGGAATAGCATAATTCCTGTGAGCGAAAGCGTTCACAATAGCCTCTCTAATGGCCCTCGGCGGATATTCAGGGATCTTGACTCTTCTCGTTCCAACGATTACTTCAATGACCTTGAACTGAGACATTAGTTCATTGTACATTTCATCTATGACCTTCCATATCGGCCCTTCGAATTCCCTGCTCCACACCGGCTCCCCTTCAGCAACCTTTATTATCCTACCCCCTGCATAAGGAATGAACTCTTTAACGTCTGTAAAGAACAAGACTCCGGCATTTGTCAACTTATTCCCCTTGATTGCTCTAACACTCCTTAAATACCGATTCCAGTTTTCTCTGGGAATCTCCCTACCTCTCGCGCGCTTCATTGAATTGAAAAACCATTCTACATATTCTTCCTTGATTTCTGAAATTTCAGCAACTGGAAATTCATCCCATGTTATAGTTCCAAGCTCCGAGGAGAGCATAACTATCTCTTGGATTGAAAGGGGCCTTATTCCTGTTCCTACCCTTATGTATGCGACCCCTCCAATGGAACATAAAACACTCGATTTGGGAACCTCAACCACTAGGATATCTCTTCCCTCAAGATTAACCACGTGCATTTTTACCTTTAGAGGAGGTGTAACATTTTGTAGAGCAGATGTTATGGTCTCTTTTGCTTTTTTAACGTTACACCCCGCGATCTTTCCTTCGTCTGTGACCCCAATTAAGATGTATCCTCCCTCAGCATTTGCCATTGCGCATATTTCCCTCGCTATGTCAGGTGTTGCCGTCTTCTTGAACTCTATCCGCTCATTTTCACCTTCCCTAATTACCTCGAGAAGCTTATTTATGTCCATATTTACCGTTAACTACCGTTAACCTCAAAAACTTTACGCTACCGTTAACTTTCCAGGGTTTACGCAACTTAACGATAACCAAGTTATAGAGACTTGAGACGATCCTCCTGCCTCCTGATAGATTATCACTAGGCTTGAGAAATTAACTTTATGATATCCTCCTCCCCTATAACTTCAACATCTCCAGAGACATTCTTAAATTTCCTACCGACTAAAACAAACTTCTTCATCTCCCTTCCATCCACTCATTTCCGCTTTCCACTTCAGTTTCTCAACTAGTTTCTCTGCATCAATGGCCTTTTTCCGACACTTAAACTCAGCGGATATGGCCCTCCTACCATCTATTCCCATAAAGTCTATCTCGTATACCTTCCTCTTCCCCTCCTCCCTGTAAAAGCCAAAGTGCTTTCCAAATTTAGAAACTTGGTACTTTAAAGTTAAGATTTCTGCTCCAATTAAGTCAAACCTATTCCCAACGTAGCCCTCTAAGTCCTTCTTAACCTTCCTCCAAAGCTTTTCCCTGTTGATTTCATACTCCGATTGATTAGGGTATATAAACCTAAACCAAAACGCTAGATATGGGTGAGCTACATAGAGAAGGCATCTCTCATTTATTGGGGAACACGTCTTCCCAACAAGTTCAAAGTACTCCCTGAGCTCATTTAACTGCCTCGTTATACTGGTTTCCTTCCTCCCCAAATGGCTAGCTACTTGAGAAATCGTTGACTTTCCCTCCGCTATTGCTTGGAGTATTGAATAGTAAGTAGAGGATC
>QMUI01000104.1 GCA_003660485.1 Thermococci archaeon
CAAAGGCTGTAGCTAATGCAGTAAATGTTGATAACATTTCTATCCCTGAAGAGCTTAAGAAAAGTTTAAATCTTGTTACCTTCCCCGAAGGAGCGAAGGTAATAACAAAAGTTAAATATGAAGGAGAGATTGAAACCCTCATAGTCGCTCTCGATGATTTGATATTCGCGATTAAAGTTGCTGAGGAGGTGTTATGATGGCAGCTAAGAGGAGAGTTAGCGCAACTAGGGATAAGTGGAAGCTAAAGCAGTGGTACATTATTTACGCTCCAGACTTCTTCGGGAGCGTTGAAGTTGGATTGACTCCGGCTGACGATCCTGAAAAGGTGCTCAACAGAGTTGTCGAGGTAACGCTAAAAGATGTAACTGGGGACTTCACCAAGGGCCACGTCAAGCTTTACTTCCAGGTTTATGACGTCAAGGGACAGAACGCCTACACCAAGTTCAAAGGCATGAAGCTTGCGAGGAGCTACATAAGGTCACTCGTTAGGAGGAGAACTACAAGGATCGACGGAATATTCAATATAACGACTAAGGATGGCTACAAGCTTAGGGTTATGGCCATGGCTATAGCAATGAGGAGAATCCAGACGAGCCAGGAGAGGGCCATAAGGAAGATCATGCAAGAGATAATCTACAAGAAAGCTGAAGAACTCAACTTCAAGGACTTCGTTCTCGAAGCCGTAAACGGAAAGATAGCTGCTGAGATAGCCAAGGAGGCAAAGAAGATATACCCGCTGAAGAAGGCGGAAATAAGAAAGATAAAGGTGCTTGGAGAACCCGAGGTTGCGGCTTAAATTATTTCAAATTTTGGAACTTTGCTCACGAATACTATTTCAACATTTTCTATATCTTTAACATTCGATAAGAACTCATTAACCCTGTTTTCAGCGCCACTAAGATCCTTCGGAACGAGGATATGCACTATAAGGTTGTACCTTCCCACTCCCTTCTCCACAATTTTGACGTATTCAATATCGGAGATATCGCTGATGACCTTATCAACATCTGCCATCGGTTTTAGTTTTATCAGTACCACTGCATATATGTAACCTAATTTTTCAAGATCGGGTAGGATTGTAAATTTTTTGATAACTCCTAATTTTTTTAACTTCTCCATTCTCCTGGCAATTCTCTGCCTTGTTGTGTCCAACATTTCCGCTAATTCCCTATAGGTAAGGCGAGAATTTTGGGATAATACCTTAATTAATTGCAAATCAACCTTATCGAGTTTCTTCATATGCCCACCCTTTCTGATGAAGAATTGGCTCTATAAAAACGTTTCGGATGATTTCCAATATTCCAAGATTATTGCAGCGTCACAAATCTCTCGTTGAATATTTTCTGATTGTATTTCTTAGGGCGTCCTCTATGTCAATTTCGAAATAGTTGGCTATGCAGACTAATGCAAAGAGAACATCTCCTATTTCCTCCCTTAGTTTTGATGGGTCTTTTTCCCCTTTGACGCCCTCAAAAGATAAAATTACATCGGCAAGCTCTCCAACTTCCTCAACTAGGGCAGTTAGCATTTGAGCTGGTGTCCAGTAGCCCCCCATTTTCTTTATTAGTTCATCAACATCTTTCTGGAGGCTCATAGTTCAAATCCTCCAGTAGGGCATCTAGATATTCCTTAAGTTTTTCCTTGTTTGTCCTATAGAATCTGAGCTTGCCTTCTCTCTTCTCCTCCAATATATTAAGCTCCTTCAAGATTCTTAAGTGGTGACTAACTAAGGTCTGATCGACTTCCAGAGCTTCAGCAATTAAGCATACACACATCCATCTGTTCATAAGCATCTTTAATATCCCATACCTTATTGGGTTGGAGAGTATCTTCAGAAATCTGTTAACATCGCTCCTTGGATAAACTTCTATTTCTTCGTCAAGGTCCATGATATTACACTTTTCGAGGCATCTCATGACGGTCTTTTTTTGCCTTTCACTTAGTTTTTCAATAAGTTCCCTGACCTTCATTATCTCCACCAACTTATAGTGTGGAACTAAAGGTATAAAAATTTGTTTCATCTGAATTTATCCCAATCCAAAAAGCTTTTTCAGGAAGGAACTTAAGAACTAAGGGAGGGTAAGAAAGTGGAGGTTGTGGAGTTCACGATGAAGCATGGGGGATTTATTGTAGGTGAAAGCGTTCATGAACCCATAGAGGATAACATGGCAAGGTTTCTTGCCAGGGTTTCAAATACCGTTCTGATGAAGTTTCCAGAATACATAGAAGAAGTTGTGGACGTTAAAGGTATACAGACCCTTATTCCTCAGGGGAGCCTTGAAGAGAAGCTTAAAGTTCTAAAATCTCCGGGAATATCAAGGAAGATAGGAAACTATGTAAGAGAGGAAAATAAAAAGCTAAAGAAATTATTAATTGAAGTTGCAAAGGCAGTCCTCACGAGGGAAGCTCTAAAGGGAGAATTACCAGTGGAGTTCCCTGGGGGTAGGATAGAAGAACTAAAAATCGAGCCAAGGTATAAGGAGGATCACGTAAACTTTACAGTTAAATATGGAGAGTGGATCGTTGTTAAGAGGCTTATAATCGACGAGAAAACTCCAATGCTTGACGTAGCAAGATTACTTGCGAGCATAAATGAGACAACCATTAATAAAATACCGAGATTTGCGAGGATTGACATGGATAGAATAGAGGAACACTTCTCAGAGTTTAGGAAGGTTAGGAAAGCAGAAGACATAGCAAGGCTTGTTGAAAAGTTTAGGGAATTTAAACCGGAAAATAACATTGAGATCAGGTACGCAGTGAACGTTATGTTGTCAAAGCTGAACCTAACGATAGACCCCCCAGCCAAAAACCTTGAGAAGTACCTCGAGAAAGCGGGATGATGAAGCCGAGGACACCTGACTGGTGATGATTCTTCGCTTCGCCGACCGGTGGTGATACAGTGTCCTTCCTCACTTACCTCATATTTTTCGCATATGCGCCTGCTCTGGCTCTACTCTGGTATTTCTACCACCAAGACAAGCTCGAGCCGGAACCGAAAAAAGTTGTAATAAATACTTTCATACTGGGTGGTAGTCTGTCAATAGCCATCGCCGTAATCCTTGAGAACATCTTGGTGCCAAGATGGTTTCAAACTATCCCTGCTCTCCTTCCAGCCACGTTCTTTTATATGGCTCTAGTTGCCGGAGTAGTTGAGGAACCAGCCAAGGCAGTGGCAATAAAGTATGCGTATAATACAGGCAACTTGTTTGGCATAATGGATGGAGTAATCTATGGAGTTGCTGCCGGGTTGGGCTTTGCGGCCACGGAAAACCTCCTATATGGTCTGGGATACGGTCTGGGAACCACGATTTCAAGGGCTTTATTAACACCTTTTGCCCATGCAACATGGAGTGCCATAGTGGGAGTGGGGTATGGACTAAAGGCGGAGGGAAAGGTTTACACAGTTGCCCCTTACTTTATTATAGCAATGTTCCTGCATTTCCTATGGGATTACTTTGCGTTCCTCTCCACAATAGTTTCCCTTTATTCCATATTACTCTGGCTACTACTATTGCTAAACTTCCTAATCCTGAGGAGATTGATAATCCTAGGTAAGATTGAGGATATGCAGAGGTATTGGTGGTATTGGTTGCTGGGTGGTAGGAGATGGTAGACGTAACCAATGTCCTCTTGGAGGTAAGGCCTTACATTGAATACTATGAGAGGCTAAAAGAGCTTGTAGAATCACTATCAAAAGAATCCCCCACGATAGAAGAGTTAATAACTAAGCTTGAGGACATTGAAAAGCAGAGCGAAGAGCCATTTAAGACCGATATAAGGATATTACTAAACCATTTAAGGTCCCTCAGGTGATGCGGACCTCATCACGAATCAGCCGGTTGATCCATCATCATCGGGTGAAAGTATTTAAGCAGGGTTAGGTATAAAACGATGTCCGATGATGGTAACAGGGTAGCTGCCGAGTTGATGAGGAAGCCGTTCCAGACTGAGGAGGAAAAAGTTTTATTCCCACAAAATAACCTTTTGATGGTGGTGCTTATGTATATGGCAGAATTCAAGCTAAGATTTGGAAACAGAAAGTGGTACGTCAGAAGAATCGTTGAAGCTGATAGTTATGAAAAAGCAGTTGAGCTTGCAAAGAAGTATGCAGAGCTAATGAACAAGGGAGAAGTAAAGTGGGAACTTGCAGACGTTTACGAGGCAACGAGACCCTTAATGATTGGAGAGGAAGAGATTAAGAAGCTCGAGTGAGCTCTCCAGCTATATTCTTCTTCATTAACTCTATAACTTCTTCACCTTTTCTTGTATGGCCCAAGACCCACATTAGCTTTGTAACGGTGGCTTCCTTTGTCATGTCCCCAGCGGGAATTATCCCAGCCCTAAGGGCCATCCTCCCTACCTTGTACCTCATTAGATCAACACCGTCGTAAACTGCCTGGGTCGTCATCACAACTGGCACGCTTGCTGAGACTTTCGATATAGTCTCCAGAAGGTCACTGTTTCTATAGGGAATACCCCCAGCTCCATACCCTTCTATTATTATTCCCTTGTATCCTGCTTCTATGGCCTTAGATATTATATCCCCCGATAGCCCAGGGATCAACTTGAGAACAAGGATCTTTGGTTCATGTCTTGTATCTAATGTTAAGCTGGAACTTGCGATATTTGGTCTATAAAGAATTTTTATTTCATTGTTCTCAAGCTTTGCTATCACGG
>QMUI01000105.1 GCA_003660485.1 Thermococci archaeon
ATATTAGTGGGATTATTAAGGTTTTATCTGGTGAAGTAATAGTTGGAAAGATCAAGTGCCTTGATGACAACTTCATCCTAGTACTCACCAAAGATGGGAAAGTATTCATCGTGAACAAGAAAGCAATCGCCTACATTGAGGTTCAAGAAGGGAATCCGGTTTAGTTGTCAGACGAGCATCCTCAGTATCATGGGGCTTATCCTAATAAGCTTGGCAAGAAGTCTTGGACTTTTTAGAATAGCTTTTACAGTTTGGACGTGATCGTCAAAGTTCGCGCTCCTCTCTATTATCTCCCTTGCCTCTTCGCTTGACAGCACGTCGAATACTTCCTCAATGTTCTCCTGGGACATTTTCCTGAAGAGTTTCCTCACCCTCAATCCAAAGCTTATCTGATTTCTAACCCAAGAGCACTCCCTCTCGTACCTTGAGATGTCCCCATTCAATATACCCTTCGCCAAAACCCTCGCACAGTACGCTCCAAAGACTATTCCACCGGCGGTTGTTGGCTTTATCTGAAGGGCGGCATCCCCTAAGAGGGCGACATTCCCCTTAACCCATGGCCTCCTCCATCCTAGGATCACGGCCCCCGTTTTGAATTCAAGTATCCTACCCCCATTCAACCTTCTCAGCTTGAGGAACTTTGCCAAGGAATCAACAGAACCGAAAGTCCCTACTCTTGCCTCCTCCTCGTTTATAGGGGCAACCCAGAAGAAGAACTCAGGATTGAGATCTTTATTCACCCATACTTCAACTCTATCTCTCCTAAAGTTCCCCAGGACTTCTACTTCCCATCCCTTCAATACTTCTCCATCAGTTCTCGCCCCAATTTCTCTCGCTACGGTGCTGTTCACTCCATCTGCTCCAACGTAAAACTTTGCCTCTATCTCAAATTTGGAGTCAAGGTGTTGCACTACTGCCTTCCCATTTCTAAATCCTAGGAAGCTTGTCGCCATGTAGTACTCTGCCCCCCTCTTCATGGCCCTCTTTGCGAGTTCTCTCTCTAGGATCTTCCTATCAACCAAATATGCTTGGGGAGTTTTCCTACTTACCTCGAATACGGTCTTTTTTGATATGAAAAATGCCCCATTAAACGCATTTAAAATGGCCTTTTCGGGCAGTCCTAAGCCTTCGTACATCTCCGCCCCAACTATGCCCGTGCAGGCCTTACCTCCGAAGTGACCTTTTCTCTCAACAACGGCAACATCCATCTTTCCTGCCAACAATGTTGCCAAGTAGTTTCCCTCCGGCCCTCCACCAATTATGAGGACTTCGTACTTCATTCGCCTCGCCCCTTGGCATAAACTATTTTAGCTTCTATTCTTCAGAGATTAGTTTGGAGGGAAAGTAATGAGGAAGGTTCTATTTATACTTGTCCTACTCATTTTAATGCCTTTCGTAAACGCCCAAGTCGGTCAGTTTGAAAGTGAAGGTAAGGTGATTGGTCTCGTTAACTCCGTGACATCGGGAGAGTTTTACCTAACAAATCCGCTCAAGATTAAGTTCGCTCACGTGTCAATTAGAAGTGCGAAATTTTTTGACGAAGAGGGAAATGAAGTTGAGGGCTTCAACATTGAATTCCAGGATAGTATCTTTAGATTCTGGGGTTCTGGGGAGAAGAAGGTTGTTAAATATTCCCTTTACGCCAAGAACGTCACTCCTGGGGAATATCTCCTGTACATATTTATGTGGGGATTCACGGAGACTAATCAGTTGTACCTTCTCTCGGTTTACGTTCGCGTTGAGGTTAGAGACAAACCCCTGATATTTCAGGATGCTGTGTCTTTTATAAAAGACAAGCCCAACGCGAAGGTTGCATTGAGTGGAGACGTTATAGTTGTCTACTCCCATGTTACTAACCTTGCAAGCGTTCCCATAAACGTCACTGCTAGGGCTGAAATAGTTTCGCAATCGGGCAAAGTTGTCACGTGGGAGGAATTTAATCAGACGATGAATCCTGGGGATAACTTAATTAGGTTCGAGCTGAGGTTGCCTGATCCACTTAGGCCAGGGGTTTATAAATTGAAGTATGAGATATCCTATGAGAGAGGGGTCTATGAGTACTCAAGGGAATATTGGGTTGATGTAGGAATTTCCTTCGTTGATATGTCAATAGAAAGGACTAACGCCTTGCAGGGTGAGGATAACTTTGCATACATAGTAATATCTTCGGACAGATCCGCACTCATCGATGTTAACTTAACGGTTTATGCCCCGGATTACTCCCTTGAAAACTCAACTAAGTTTAGGATAACCCCGGGTTCAAACATCCTCAAGCTCAAACTGCCAACTGAGAAACCTGGAAGACATGAAGCTGGGGTTAAGGTTTTCTACAAGGGATTTGAAGTGGGGGAGGCCACCGGAGATTACCTTGTGATCGGATTTCCAACTGTGAATGCATCGGTTAAGGATGGAAGGATAGTAGTTGTAATAAACAATCCAAACGCCATCTCACTCACGGCTACGGTTGAGTATAGGATCACCTGGGACGATGGTTCTTTAGTTAGGGAGGCTAAGGAGCTCTTACTTCCTTCGGGTAACTACACGTTCTCCATAGGACTCCGGAGGGAAGGGGGTTTCAAGTACGTGGTTTCACTTAAGACCCTTGGGAGAGAGGTCGAAGTAGAAGGAGTTGGGGTTGTGGAGCCTTCTTCAATAACCTCAAGCACGACAAGCTTTCCACACTCAACTACCACCTCCTCACTAACTACCACGACTCCTTCGGAAAGTACAACCTCCTCGGCAACTCCCACGACAACCCCTCCTAAGAAGAGCAATACTTGGGCGTTCCTCTTGTTGCTCTTGGCGTTAGTTGGAATTGCCGGTGTTGGCGGATACTATTGGCTTACCGACTCAAGAAGGAAAAGGAGAAAAAGGAAAAAGCCTAAAAGGAAGTCGCCCCTCGGGAGGAAGTGAGAAATGGAGAGGATTGAGAGGATAATTGAATTCGAGGTAGCTAGAATAAATTCCCATCTACCTAGGAAAAGGGAAAGTTTATCAAGATTACTCCTAATGGATGATCCAAAGGTAAAGTTGAGGGACGGCAGTTATCACTACTTCAAACGGGACGAGCTATTGCTTCTAAGGTCGCTCCTTGAAGAGGAAGATGCTGAGAAACTTAAGCTCCCAATAGTCCTTGAGATAAGCACTGTAGATAGGGGGAGCTTCATAGTTAGGGGCAAAGTTGAGGTTAAGGTTATAAAGAAAATCCTAGAAATTGAGGAGGGTTACGAGGAGGAGACAATGCTAAGGCTCCCAAGGTATTACCTTCCAAGGATAAGGAGAAAACTCCCCACGACAACGGTTCACGCCTTCATAACGGAGTGGTAAGCCATGGACAAGACTTTACTAAGGTACTATGCATTTACAATTCCTCACGTGACGATATTTGCGGGGGCCGTCTTCGGGATTCTCCTGCTAATGAGGATTGACCTTAAGCTGGCCGTTGGTATATTCTCGACCCTATATGGCTTGATGCTTACGATAGTTGCCTTGGTAGTTAGGGAGCACTTCTGGAATTCTCGAATATACAAGTTAAGTTTACTTGCCTACGTCTCCCTCTTCTTGGCGGGAATTTTTATCACATATTCGTCAATATTTGGATGATAGATAGTTAATTTTGAACATATTTTTGTTTAGTGCAATCTCAACGTGCACATTTTGTCTATTATTTAATGTTCACGACTAAAACCTTATATTGGGCAAGTGTTCATTGAATGTGGGGAAGGACTGGATAAATATTCAGAAAAGAGGTGAAATAAATGAACATTACTGGGACCATTAGCAAGTTTAATAGGAAGCCCAAGTTTGTGCAGCTCATATTTGTTGATGTAAATGGAGTGCCTAAGGGAATGGAAGTGCCAATCAGTAGGCTTGAAGAGGCCGTGGAAACTGGAATAGCTTTTGACGGCTCTTCAATCCCAGGATTCCAAGGAATCGAAGATAGCGATCTCGTATTCAAGGCCGACCCAGACACGTACGTTGAGGTTCCATGGGACAACGTCGCAAGGGTCTACGGTTACATATATAAAGATAACAAGCCCTATCCAGCCGACCCCAGGGGCGTCCTGAAGAACGTTCTCGATGAGTTAGCTAAAGATGGCTTTAAAGTTTACATAGGGCCGGAGCCAGAGTTTTACCTCTTCAAGAAGAATGGTACCTGGGAGCTTGAAATTCCAGACTTCGGAGGTTACTTTGACATATTAACCCTAGATAGGGCGAGGGAGATAAGGAGGGAGATTGCCGAGTACATGCCCGCCTTTGGCCTTACCCCAGAAGTGCTCCACCACGAAGTCGGAAAGGCCCAGCATGAGATCGATTTCAGGTACGATGAGGCCCTGAAGACGGCAGATAATATAGTAAGCTTCAAGTACATCGTTAAGGCAGTTGCGGAGATGCATGGGCTGTACGCTACCTTCATGCCTAAACCGATCTACGAAATGCCCGGCAATGGAATGCACATCCACATAAGCCTCTGGAAGGATGGGGAAAACATATTTAAAGGCGAGGAAGGGTTAAGCGAAACCGCTCTTCACTTCATCGGCGGAATACTGAAGCACGCCAAGGCACTAACCGCTGTTACGAACCCAACCGTGAACAGCTACAAGAGGCTAGTCCCAGGGTACGAGGCACCAGTGTACGTAAGCTGGGGCTACAGGAACAGGAG
>QMUI01000106.1 GCA_003660485.1 Thermococci archaeon
AGGGATCTATTTCGTACGTCTTGAGCTCGTTGTGAACGTGGATTCCGTAGTCGATTATACCGTAGACATCTTCCTTCTCGAATTCCTTGAACTCCACTTCCTTCTTCCCTACATCAAGCTTCAGAACTGAGAACTTCATAGGGCCTCCCTCCGATTATACCACTCCCAGTGACGTGATTTCAATAAAAGTGTTTAAAAGTTTTTGTGCTCAACTTTGCCAAATAGCCATACATGTGCAACGTAAAATAGAAGAGGGCCAAGAACCAAAGCACTATCGGGAAAAGAAGAGCTTCAATGACTTTTCCACCCTCAAATATAATTGGAAGAAGCATTGTAAAGACTTCAAATACTATAAAAGCTAGCAAGAATATATATTCACCTTTTGTTAGAAAAATTATTGGGAGGGTTATATCTAAAAGAGCAATGAAGTCTCCTAGGAATAGCATTGCATAATCCTTAGGCTCTAGGTGAGCTAGATCCCCGAGAAACCACCTCTTCCTTTGTTCCCACAGCTCACGAAGTGTTATCGGCATTCGAGTGAAAAGCTTCGCCTTCGGGGCGTAGACAACCTTGCCAAGCTTCTTTAAAGTCTTAGTCGTTGCGTAGTCCTCAACTTGACTATTTACTATTCCTCCTATTTTAAGTAGGACGTTCCTCTTGTAAGCGGAAAGGGGCCCAGGTGCCAAAGTTAGATCCTCAAGCTCCCTCGCCCTCCTGTACATTGCGATCCTTAGGTGCTCTATGTCCTGAACTAGAGTAAGGAAGGACTCAATGACAACCCTTATCTGGCCACCGACAGCTAAAACATCTGGAGAATAAAACCTTTCAAGCAACCTCCTTACGGCATCCTTCGCCATGAAGGAATCGGCGTCGGTAGTAACTATTACCTCCCCAGTTGCGAGCTTGATACCCTGATTAAGGGCCCAGACTTTTCCTCCATGCTTAACCCTTACGACTTTAACCCTGGGATCATTAATGGATTTAGCCTTCTCGTAAGTTCCATCCTCGCTCCCATCATCCACAACTATGACTTCTTTGACGGGATAGTCCTGCTCAAGAACTGCTCTTATAGCTCTCTCTATGTTCTCCTCCTCATTATAGGCCGGGATTACCACGGAAACTGTAGGACTCCACTTCACCGTCTTGTAACCCCTAAGTAGACCCAAGATATAGCGGAGGAAGAAGTAGCCATCCCAGATAAAAACTATCGAGAGAAGGAGAAGCTCAATCTTCAATACTTACCCCCGCCATCTCGTATATCTTCCTCGCCATCTCTTCGGCCTTCTTTTCATCTTTAAGTTCCTTAATTATTATCTTGCCACTTGGGTAAACGCTGACCTCATAACCCTCGAACTCAACGACGAGCATCAACCCGGGGATTAAGGTCTTCACCTTGTACCCCTTAGCTTTCATCTCGTTTGCGAGCTTTGATATGTCAAGCTTTATCTCCTTCCAGAGGTACAGCTGAACCAGAACTCCCCCCATGCTCGTGCACGGCTTCGCCACCAGCATTTTCGGCAACCCCCATGGGAAGGCTCTTCCTTATCTTCTCAATCAGCTCCCTCTTTTTCTTGCTCTCCACAAGGGCTATCTCAAGCACTTCATCAATCCTCTCAACAGGAATTATCTTAATCCTTGCCCTCTTGTCCGGACTTAGGAAGACATCCTTCTCGTTGGCCTTGGGGATTATTACCTCCTTTATTCCAGCCTCTATTGCTGCCTCAATTTTTGGAGTTACACCTCCAACTGGCAGGACTTCACCCCTCACACTCAGAGAACCCGTCATTGCAACGTCCTGCCTCACCGGGATTTCCTCTAATGCAGAGATTACTGCGGTGGCAACGCTTATGCTTGCTGAGTCACCTTCGACACCCTCGTACGTCTGTAGGAATTGGACATGGATATCATAGCGGCTTATGTCCTCACCCTTGTACCTCTTTATTATAGCTGAAACATTTTGAACTGCCTCTCTAGCGATCTCACCAAGCTTTCCTGTGACTATTATCTTGCCCTCCTCCTTGCTCGCCGCTGGGGCGACTATAGCCTCTATTGGAAGGACGATACCGCTCATCTCTCCAATTACAGCTAAGCCATTGACCCTACCTACCTCACCGCCCTTAACTCTTATTACCTGGTACTCCTTCTTCCTCTCTATGTACCAATCCGCGAGCTGCTTCTCGAGTGGTTTAGCGAGCTTGAGAGCCTCGAGAACGTCCTCCCTAGTTACGTACTTCTTGCCCTTTCTTACAGCAATGTCACCCGCAGCCCTGACAACACCACCGAGGTCTCTGAGCCTCAAGGTGAGATGACCCTTCCTTCCGGCCCTCTTCTGGGCCTCCCTAATTATCTCCTCCACGGCATCCCTCGTGAAGTGCGGAATTCTTCCGTCCTTCTTGACTTCCTGGGCTACGAACTGGACTAGCTTTCTCCTGTTCTCGGGGGTGTCGGGCATCGTAGTCCTCATGTAGACCTCGTAACCGTAACCCCTTATCCTCGAGCGCAAAGCAGGATGCATTTTCTCTATCGTATCGAGGTTACCTGCCGCGACGAGGATGAAGTCACAGGGGACTGGCTCAGTTCTAACCATTGCTCCACTTGAGAGCTCGCTCTGCCCAGTTATTGGGAATTTCTTCTCCTGCATTGCAGTAAGTAGGCTTTGCTGCATCTTCAGGCTCAAGGTTGCGATCTCGTCTATGAAGAGGACTCCCTTATGGGCCCTGTGTATCATTCCCGGCTCAACCCTCTCGTGGGCTGGGGTTCCCAAACCTCCGGAGTTCTTAACTAGCAAACCATTAGCTAGGAGGTTGCCGGTCTCGGTTGTTACATTGTATGTAATAGGAGTCTTTGATTTTATGACGATAAACTTCTTCTTTTCGCCGTTCTTTATCCTCTCGAACCACTTCTGCAGTTCGACCTCTCTTTCGGAGTACTTTGAGCCTCCTATCTCGCTAAGGTACTTTTCAATTTCTTTAAGGAGCCTCTCTCTCTTCGAGGGAGAAAGTGTCAGAGGAATAAGCTCAGCAAATTTCATCACGTTCTCAAGGGAGTGCGAAAGCATCAACCTGACCTTGTACCTACCGTCGTTGAGGGCATCGACCCTCACCCTCGCATCAACGTCAAGGTACCTAAGGTACCAAGCTATCTCCTCGAAGAACTCCTCCTTATCCCTCGGATTCTCTGCTATTTGAGCTACCTCCATTGTTCCATGGAACCTTATGCCATCAGGGTACTTAGCAAACTTTGGAACTGAGCCGTCACCACTGTAGAAACCGTCAAGGAATGATATGAAAAGTGAAGGCCTTAGTGTAACCCACCATGGTAGGGTCAACTTAATCTTAGTCTTGTTTCCGACTGGGGCACCCAAGGCCACAAAGAACCTTATTATTCTCCTGTCCCACGTTCTAAAGAGTATGCTCTTCCCGTAGGAGTCTCTATTCTCCTTAATCTCGAACTCAAACTCTCCAAACAGCTCCTTCAATATTGAAACAAACCTGTCTATTGCCTCCCTCTCACTGGAGATGAAGCTTAGGGTGTTCAAGTTCTTGTCAATGCTTCCATCGCTGAAGAGGGCACCCAGGATGAGGGCTATCTTTTGAAGCCTGGGATCGTCATCTTTGAGAGGTAGCAAGTTGAGGGCCCTAAGTTCCTCAACAAGCTTAACTGATTGGGGCTTTGAACCGGAGTCCCACCATCTCACGGTGCTCTCTTTTATGTTGAGAACCTTTGCCGCTCTCTTATATCTAACCCCAGGATTTTCGGCCTTAAACTCCTCCCATCTTCTGTAGTCCTTAAGCTTTTCTTCCTCACCATAAGTCCTAGCAATGTCGACTTCGTCAAGAATCACTACAGGTTTCCTTACTATTTCATCGTTCTCAGTCAGGTCTTGAGCTTCCTTAATTCCCTCCCTAGTGTAGACCTTGTGATCTGGGGTTACAGAAAGCCAGTAGTCCTTTTCCAGATTTGTTATCTTCAGTATCTCCTGCTCTCCCTCTCTCTTGTTCGCGTAGAGCAACTTAACGTAACCCTTATCGGTAAGTATCTCAACGTTGTCATTCTGGAGGTCTTTATAGGTTATCTTTATACTTCCGTCAAATCCCTCACCAGATGGTGATCTTAAAACCTCTTCAACGAACTCCTTTATCTTAATTCTCTTTTCTTCTCCATTTATTCTCAAAAATACGGTCTCATAACCGCTAAAACACTGAAACGGATCATGACGCACGTCGCCAAGGAGAGCGCCCGCATGAGCTCCTGTAGCGTCGACAAAGGGCGCTTTCTTTCTTCCACAGTTGTCAACCAACAGCTTTGGAACTAGAGCCTGAGTCTTAAACCTCATGTTTGCTACGGCCATCAAAGCTACGAGAATCACGAAAACTCCCAACAGGATTGTGTTTGGATCTCCCCTGCTCACGAATATTGCCATTGCGACTATGAAGAACACGAAGAACAATAGGTAAGATTTAATGCTCTCCTGCTCCTTCGCCTTCTTCCTGTACTCCTCAACTATCTTTCTCCCCTGGCAGGCCGGAACCGTCTTTATCCTTGGCATATTTTCATCTTCTGGATTTGGGAAGACGAGAATGTCCTCAAGGTTCTCCGTAGGTAATAGCTCGGCCATTGCCTGGCCAAGCATTGACTTACCCGTTCCGGGCTCTCCTATTA
>QMUI01000107.1 GCA_003660485.1 Thermococci archaeon
GTCGTCGAAGTACTGGAGATACGCGGGAATACCATCTATCACACCATAAACTTTCACGAGATCCTCCCACGAATACTTAGGAAATGCCTCTCTGAGGTGAAAAAAGCTTAGAGGAGATAGTTTCATTTGAGCCGGCCTTCTCCCATACAGGGGATTTTTATAGCTTAGAAGGCTTTCCATTGTGGAGATTGATGACCCCAGGAGTATTAGCATTACTTCTGAATCTTTCAATATTTCATCCCAGATATACTGGAAGAGTGAGGGGATTGATTTATCTTCCTCAACCCAATATGGGAACTCGTCAATCACGACAACTATCTTCCCAAACTTCTTTAGCTCCTCAAAGAAATTCTCCAAACTTTCAGCCTCTATGAACACGTTGAACTTCCTGTTGAAGCTCTTTATTAGCCTGCTGATTTCAAGTTCCATCGGCTCCTTCCGTGCGAGAAAGTAGAAGCTTTTCTTGTCCTTTATGAACTGTTTCACTAGTTCCGTCTTTCCTATTCTCCTCCTTCCGTAGATCAGAATTAGATGAGCCCTTCTTTCCTTGTATCTCTTTTCCAGCTCTTCCAGCTCAAACTCTCTGTCGATAAATTTTAATATCATGATATTAAATATCACATTATTAAACTTAAATCTTCTCATCAAAGCTTATTAATCCCAAAGCTTAACGTTCAGATGGTGGTTTTCATGGAAGACCCCTATCTTTGGATGGAGAACTTGCAAGATGAAAGGGTTCTAAAGTTGATTGAAGAAGAAAACAGAAGGTTCAGGAAGTTCGTGGGAGAGCTGAGCGATGAGCTATTCTCGGAAGTCTGGGAGTACTTCTCGATACCTACCGTGGGTTCTGCAAGGATAACTAAGAGGGGAGTAATAGTCTCAACGAGAGAAAAGGACAGACAGGTCATAAGATGGCTTAACGGTGAGGTTATAGTTGACTCCAAGGAGCTGGAGAAAGAAATCGGCGATGAGGTTCTCCTGCAGGGCTTCACTACCGATAGGGAAGGCAAGAGGTTAGCGTACAGCTTCTCAATCGGAGGTGCCGACGAGGGAACGACTAGGATAATCGACCTCGAAACCGGGGAGGTAATAGAGGAGATAACGCCCTCAGCATGGAACATAGTGTTCCTGGGAAATGGCTACTACTTCGCCCGCTTTTACAGAAAGGAGAAGACTCCCGACGGTATAAATCCTCCAGCTGAGAGGTTATTCTGGAAGGACGAAGAAGGAGAGAAGATGGTATTCGGTGAGGGCCTTGGCTCTGGCTACTTTATGGAACTCTCAAAGAACTCAGATGAAAAGTACGCAATGCTTACTGTCACATATGGATGGAATAAAGCTGAAATATACCTTGGACCAATTGACAAGCCCGAAGAGTGGAAGAAGGTTTATTCAGCGGAGGTTCCGGCGGAGCCCATAGATGTAGTTGATGGGAAGCTCTTCATCCTGACTAAAGAGGGGAAGGGCCTCGGGAAGATCATCGCATTAAAGGATGGTCAGGTGGAGGAAGTAGTTCCAGAAGGCCAGTTCCCCCTTGAGTGGGCGGTCATCGTTAGGGATAAAATAGTAGCGGGGAGGCTCGTTCACGCGAGTCACAGGATTGAAGTCTATACCTTGAATGGCAAGAAGGTGAGGGAGTTCACTTTTGACTTCCCTGGGAGCGTTTATCCGTTAGATAAGGACAATGAAAGGGTCATCTTGAGGTACGAGAGCTTCACAGTTCCCTACAGGATATATGAGCTGAAGGATGAGCTAAGGTTAATCGATGAAAAAAGGATCGAGGGTAACTTCAAGGTTGAGGAGGACTTTGCCATATCCAAGGACGGAACGAGGGTTCACTACTTCATCGTGAAGGGGGAGAAAGAGGAGAAGAAAGCCTGGGTCTTTGGCTACGGTGGCTTCAACATCTCTCTAACACCAAGGTTCTTCCCCCAGGTAATCCCGTTCATAAAGCGCGGTGGAGTTTTCGCGATGGCCAATTTAAGAGGAGGAAGTGAGTACGGAGAGGAGTGGCATCGTTCGGGAATGAGGGAGAACAAGCAGAACGTCTTTGACGACTTCATTGCCGTTCTGAGCAAACTTAAGGCCGAAGGCTATAAGGTTGTAGCTTGGGGGAGGAGTAACGGAGGTCTTTTGGTTGCAGCAACGCTCGTTCAGAGGCCAGACGTTATGGACGCTGCCCTAATTGGTTATCCAGTGATTGACATGCTGAGGTTCCACAAGCTGTACATAGGAAGCGTCTGGATTCCAGAATACGGTAATCCCGACGATCCTAAGGACAGGGAGTTTCTGCTGAAGTACTCGCCCTACCACAACGTCAAGCCCCAGCGGTACCCTCCAATCCTCATCTACACGGGCTTGCACGATGACAGGGTTCATCCTGCTCACGCATTGAAGTTCTTCATGAAGCTCAAGGAAGTCAATGCCCCGGTATACCTAAGGGTCGAAACCAAGAGTGGCCACATGGGTGCTTCACCAGAAACGAGGGCAAGGGAGCTCACCGATTTGCTTGCATTTGTAATGAGAGCACTTCAGTAGATGAATCCAAAGAGGAAGAGTGGTACCCTTCCTTTACCTGCAATAAGACCA
This sequence comes from Thermococci archaeon, assembly GCA_003660485.1. Classification (GTDB taxonomy): domain Archaea; phylum Methanobacteriota_B; class Thermococci; order Thermococcales; family Thermococcaceae; genus Pyrococcus. The sequence continues at coordinate 2,590 of QMUI01000107.1, forward strand.
TCGACGGCTACATAATCTGGCCTTTGATATCTGCTTTTTCCTTTTCCTCCAACCTCTATTGTCCAGTCTTTAACTTTAAAGTCAGAAGTTTTCTCTCCCCTGTTTCCCTTAAGGTAGCAAATATCATACCTCCATATTACGTGGTTCACGAAGAATTCCTCCCTTAAAGCTCCGACATCTACACTGAATCCCTTTCTTTCAAAGAATTTCCTAAGGGGGACTGTTAAATATAACTTTGGCTCTTTTCTTATACTTTCACATGCGATAACCTGATGCACTAAACCTGCCTTTGATAAGTCTTCAACTAGTCTAATTGCCGCACCTTTTGATATTTCAAGTTCTCTAGCTATCTTTGAATAGTTAACTTCGAATGGGGCTGATTTTGATATCAACACGAGGAGCTTGAATGCATCAGTCTCATATTTAACATCCACCTCCCTTAGACTTGCCATGTCTTCCAGTATAACTTTCCTGAGGGAGTTTTCAAGGGCTTCATAAAAACCTCCTTCCGGATAAAGAACGCCACCCTTTTCCATGTACTCCATCCAGTACTTGTGTAGTTCCCCGTATTTGTTCATTAGGTTGAACGCTTTATCTAGGATATCCTCGATACTGATCACAGGTAAATTGTAGCCTTTCTTTATGTTCAACCACTCACGGAACGATGCGGGAGGTAGCTCTTTGAGGACTACTCTACGGGATAGATCTGCCCCACAATGTACAATATCGATTGCTGAGGATCCTGAGAATATCACCCTTACTTCGTGCTCGTCATACAGCGTTTTTAAGTCTTGAGCCCATTCAGGCTTCCTGTGAATCTCATCTATGAAAATATTTTTGTACCCAATTTCAGCAAGCGTCTTAACGACTTCATAAATTGAAAATGGTTTGAGGAGTGTTGAATCGGCTGAGAAATAAATACTATCCTCAGTCTCCCTTGCAAGTTGGAGCAGGAGAACAGTTTTTCCAACGCCTCTTATTCCCTTAATTCCAACATAATACTCTTCATTAATTTTCTTTATTTCCTGGAATAAGAATCGTTTCTTTTTGAACTTCTCTGCCCATGCCATTAGCCTCTTACTCGTTGAAATAAGCGAGGTTATTATTCTCTCTTCCATACATACAATATTGTGCCTCAACCTTTATAAATATTGTTCACATGCATGAACGATATGTATGCATTTCGTTCATATGCATGAACAATGTCACTTCCTCTTAAACTCTGAAAGTAATTCTTTCACGGCCTTTACGAGTTCTTCTAAAGTTGCCTTGTCGTGAGAAATGCCTATGGTTATCTTCATATCGGTTGTCGCGAAAGATACATAGATCGTATTCCCCTTGCTGTGAGCGAAGAATTGCTCAACGGTTTCCTCCCCCGCATCAACCTCCTCATCTGCCCCACCTATTACTTCGGGGTCTCCCTCGAATATCATCGGCTTTGGCTCCATCCTCATCACATCCTGCTTGGGTCGTGGGCTTTTAAACTTAAGCCCTTTGGTTAAATTTAAAAACATCCCCCTTAATGCCTAAAGCGAGGTGGAGAGAATGAAGCCAATGTACAGGTCAAGGTCATGGAGGAGGAAGTACGTCAGGACCCCAGGGGGGAGGGTTGTAATACACTTCGAGAGAAGGAAGCCTAAGATCGCTCACTGTGCTATTTGCGGCAGACCTCTCAATGGAATACCAAGGGGCAGGCCTGTTGAGATGAGGAAACTACCGAAGACCAAGAAGAGGCCAGAGAGGCCCTACCCATACCTCTGTCCCAAGTGTATGCGCAGGGTGATGAAGGAACAAATTAGATCTCAGCTCGGAGCTTGAAGGGGTGCCCCATGCCAAAGGGGTGCCTCGTCATAACAGTCAGTGGTCTAGCTGGTTCAGGAACGACCACACTATGTAGGAACCTGGCCAAGCACTACGGCTTCAAGCACGTCTACGCTGGGCTAATATTCAGACAGATGGCCAAGGAAATGGGGATGACATTGGAGGAGTTCCAGAAGTACGCTGAACTTCACCCCGAGATAGATAGGGAGGTTGATAGAAGGCAAATTGAGGCTGCAAAGGAGTGCAAC
>QMUI01000108.1 GCA_003660485.1 Thermococci archaeon
CTTAACTCAAGAAGTATTGATCCAAAAACGAACTCCAAATGTGCTTCCAGCAACCCTTAAAATACCCACTTTGGAATTTACTAAAGAAGTTCTAGTTCCAAAGTCCCAAGCCCTGCTAGAGGATCTCCCAAGAATATTCCCTACCAAATCTCCAGCAATAAAGAACATTAATTTTAACATGCAATACTTTGTTCATACTTTAACCCCACTACCCTCTATTACTCCATTTATGGAACCCAGAATAGAACGCAGATACAGAACAGACATCTTAAAAGTTCAGTCAAAGGCAGTATATCCAACTATATCCTCAATAAAGCTAATTAAGCCACCTCTCACCTTTCAGATATCTTTGATACAAAAAGATAGGAGAAATTCATTACCAACGATTCAATTACTTCAAACTCCAGCTAATATAGAGGTAATGCTAAAGACAGAAGTACCAAGCTCAACCTCCGTTTCGGGATTTCCTTTGATAAGACGGGGATATTCTGCACCGATATCTCTGAATACAACTACATATGTATTACGACACCCACCAGCACCCCTTACACCTACAATCTTTCCTACATATGCACATCAGAAAACCTGGATTAACTTTAGCACTTCATTCTCTGGATTAGGTTATGAAGGGCTAGTTCAGGAGGAGGTTAGTAACATGGAAAGAGAGTCCCTCCTAGACGAATTATTGGGAATTAAAGGAGGATACATACCAAGGGGAGAGGGAGATTCAGGAGACAAGCCAATAATTGTATTTTTATACGAAGATGAAGAAGAATGGCATCCCCAAGTGTCATATATCTTGTCTGAATTGTACTCGGAGATTAGAGGTTCAAAACCTACACCTGCACTACGGGAATTACCAAAAGATCCCACGGAAGAGAAATCTGTTGATTCTACGAAAGATCCATATCTATTAACACAATTTAAATTCGAAGGAAGGATTGAAATTATTGATTGCAGAAAAACTACACCATACAATTTGCGGAAATTCTTGGAGATAGTAGAGAGCAGACTGAAAACGGGATACCTCCAAGGATTTGGATTCGTTGTCTTTGTACTGCCAAGAATCTATGCCTCAATAACTGAGGAAATCAAGAGGCTCAAAGAAGAAGTAGAGAAGATAAAGACCATAAAAGGCATTATAAAGGTCGAAATGGATCCGGAAAAGAGGGGAAACATACATCATGTCTACAGGGCACTAACTTATGCAATCCTTGGAATAGAGGACAAATATTCCGACTTTCTTCATGAACTTGAAGCAATAACTCTAGAGTTCAAAAATGTTGTTAAGCTATTCTCCCCATTTGTACCCTACGAAGAAGCTGAAGATATAGAATTTGAATTCAAAGAGCGCGAGCATTACAGGTTAAAGGTCGCCACATTCTCTTATTTAGTTAGGAAGGAGATAGAGAAGTTAGAAAAGATCCCCAGGGGAATAGAGTTTTACAAGTTCCTCCATAAATTAAAACAGGAAGGAGTAATAAAAACTGAGGAGCCTCTAACTGAAGGGATAATCCCAGACATAATCTACACAAGTCCTGAAGAAAAAGCGATAATAGAGATAGAAACCCTCATTGGAACTGGAGAGCCAATGAAGAAAATAGACAAAACAGTCGGAAAATACATAAAGAAACTTGGTGGCAGAATTCCTCCTGAGTATGAACTCTGGATAGTTCTGAAGCCTGTTTCTGCACTAATCCACTATGAAGAGATTAAGAGAAGGCTTGATATCTACCGAGAACTCTACGAACTCCCAATAAAAGTCAAAGTTTTGGTATTGGATAAACCCGGCAGATGGGAGCTTGTAGATATTGAGGAATTTGCAGATAAGATAAGATCTGCCTTAAGAACTACAAAATCTTTAAGGAAGGCCATTTAATCTTAGATCAAAACCTTTATTAGCAAACTGCAAGACTCAGGAAGCAAGGGATGATGACGGAGATTTCGGCCGAGCTGTGATGACACTCGCATGGGCTGACCTTAAGTTTAAAAGCCAACCCTTCTCTCCTCCTTCATGGCCATGAAATGCTCAAGGTGCGGCAGGGAGGCAGTATACTTCGCGAGGTACGAGGGAAGGTATTACTGCCACAAGCACTTCAACGAGCTAGTCGAAGGTAAAGTAAAGAGGACGATCAGGAAGTACAGGATGATCAAGAGGGGAGAGAGGATTGGAGTTGCAGTGAGCGGGGGCAAAGACAGCGTAGTCCTCCTCCATCTATTAGCTAAACTTAGAAAAAAGTTCCCCTTTGAGATAGTTGCAATAACGATAGATGAAGGAATAAAAGGGTACAGGGACAAGAGCGTTGAAGTTGCAAAGAAAAATGCCGAGCTTTTGGGTGTTGAGCACCACATATACAGGTTCAAGGACTACATAGGCTTTACCCTTGACGAAACCGTGGAAATAATGGGGGCAAGAGGAGAGAGGTTAGGGGCATGCTCATACTGTGGCGTCTGGAGGAGATGGCTTCTAAACAAGGCCGCAGAAGAGCTCAAAGTGGACAAGCTCGCCTTAGGATTGAACCTTGACGATGAGGTTCAGGTTTTCCTAATGAATTTAATGAGAGGAGATGTTGCGAGGCTCGGAAGGACTGGACCGTACTACGAGGTGATCCATGAAGGCTTAGTCCCCAGGATAAAGCCCCTAAGGGAAGTGCCAGAAAAGGAGATAGTGCTCTATGCCGTTTTAAACAACATTGAGGTTGACCTCAGCGAGTGCCCATATGCAGTTGAAGCCTTTAGGGCTGAGATAAGGGACTGGCTTAATGAGATGGAGGAGAAGCATCCGGGAACAAAGTATCAGCTTTTGAGGAGCTACGACAAGATATTCCCTCTCCTGGCAAAGACCTATGCAAAAGAGGTAAAGTTGAACCGCTGTAAGCTCTGCGGACAGCCGACGAGCGGAGAAATATGTAAGGCCTGCCAGTTCAGGTTGCAGGTTCACGAGAGGGCCAAGCTTAAGTTCAGCCTGAGTGATAAAAATGGAGAGGATCATCGAAACAGTTCTTTCCATAGGGGAGCTTGAGGAGATAAAGGACAAGGTCGGAGCAAATGTTGAGATTGTTCTGGTAGGAAGAAGGGAGGGCAAAATACCATTAAACGTCATTCTAATAAAAGGGAGCAGTGAAGAAGTGAGAAAATTTTTGGATAGGTTGAAGCTTGCTAGAGCAGGGGGATAGTTTGTTCAAATCAAAGGCTAACCCTTATAGCTATCTCAATAGCCCTCGCTATTGTCTCGAGGGCCATTGAAGGCCTGGGCTTATCTAGGGCCTGCTCGTGGCTGTAGGGAACGTGAATGAAACCGGCTTTGGCATTAAGCTTGTGCTTCGCTATTGTATGGAGAGCCGTGAACATTGCCGTGTTGCAGACGTAGGTTCCAGCGGTATTAGATACCAAGGCAGGAATTCCGTTCTCCCTTAACGCCCTAACTATCTTCTTTATCGGCAGAGTCGAGAAGTAAGCTGTAGGAGCATCATCAAATATCGGCTCATCTTCCGGCTTGTACCCCTCGTTATCTGGCATCGTCGAGTCCATAATGTTAATCGCAACCCTTTCAACTGTTATCGTTGGCCTTCCTCCGGCGAGCCCCGTGGAGATAACAACGTCGGGCTTCTCCTTCAGTATCAGCTCCGGCAGAATTCTGCGGACTCCGTTAAATGTAACGGGGAGGAGCTTCTTTACCACGGTAGCCCCTTCTATCTCATCGGGGAGCAACTTCACTGCCTCCCATGAGGGATTAATTTTCTCATTCCCAAAGGGCTCAAAGCCCGTAACGAGAACCTTCATCTTCGATCACCATCCTGAGTATATCCTCAGGGGTTAAAACCTCAACCCCCTCCGGCGCTTTCTCCAACGAATCTAAACTTGGAACTACTAAAAACCTCCTAGCGTCAATTCGACTTAACTTCTCCTCTATTTTCCTGATCTCATCCCTCCCGACGAACTCTTTCCACTTAACCTCACCAACCATCTCAATTCTCTTAAAGGATCCCAGGGCAACGTCAAGCTGAAGATTGGGAAGTTCTATGTAGAGTCTTTTCATCCCATAAAGCTTTGAAAACAGCTCCGCTATGAAGTCCTCAACGTGAAGGGGCAATTTTTCCTCAACGACTTTTCTTATATATTCTTCAGGAATATCTAGCTCTGTATAGGCATACTTGGCCTCCAAGTAGTAGTGGAGATCAAAAAGAGGCGAAACATGGTAGTAGTGGAACTTCTTTCTCCTTTTACCTATCACTTCGACTTTCCTTAAGATCCCCATTTCAGTTAGTATCCCAAGATACTTCTGCAAGATCCCAGGATTATCCTTCTCTATTAGGCCAAGTGAGAATAGATAAGATGAAAGCTCGGTACTTATTGTTTTTCCATTTGATATGCCTTTTAATATCCCCTCATACACCAAAGTCAATCTCTTCTCTTCTTCCGTGAATATCTCTCCAATGAGCTCCTTTATCATAAGGGACGAATCATGAAGGAAGTCAGAGAGAAATTTCCTCACTGGCGGAGTGTAGTATGGGATTAAAAGGGGCTCGCGCAGGTAGGTTGCTGCTTCGATAAGTTCCTTTCCAGAGAGATCCTTGGAAAGGCCTGTCAAGATATCTCTCTCATCGATTAGACCGACCTTTATCGGTCTTACGATCCCAAGA
>QMUI01000109.1 GCA_003660485.1 Thermococci archaeon
GGCTCTACGAGCCAGAGGAGGTCATTAGGATGCCAATAGCTCACGCTGAGGGTAACTATTACATTGATGACCCCTCAAAGGTGAGGATAATCTTCCAGTATAGCGACGAGAAGGGAAACATAACCGAAGATACGAATCCCAACGGATCAGTCTTGAACATAGCCGGGATAAGCAATGAGAAGGGCAACGTTTTGGGCATGATGCCTCATCCTGAAAGGGCAAGTGACAGGTTCCTGGGAAGCGAGGACGGGCTTAGGGTGTTTAGAAGCATGGTAGAGTGGGTTAAGAGGTGATTTTTATGTTCCCGCACGAGGAAAAGTACATTCGTGAGAGGCTAGGTAGGGAACCAAATGAACTTGAGTGGGCAATGCTTGAAGTAATGTGGAGCGAGCATGCATCTTACAAATCAAGTAGGCCTTGGCTCAAGCTTCTGCCCACGAAGAACGAGCACGTAATTCTTGGCCCAGGAGAAGATGCCGGGATAATAAAGTTCGATGATGAAACTTGGATAGTTGCCGGAATAGAGAGTCACAATCATCCCTCCGCCGTTGAACCTTACGGTGGGGCCGCAACTGGAGTTGGTGGGATTGTCAGGGATGTCCTTTGTATGGGGGCTAGGCCCATAGCGTTATTAGACCCGATAAGATTTGGGCCCCTTGAGAACGACAGGAACAGATACCTTTTCGAGTACGTGGTTAAAGGTATAGCTGATTACGGTAATAGAATTGGCGTTCCGACCGTTGGAGGAGAGACGGAGTTTGATGAGAGCTTAGATAATTACACACTCGTAAATGTGGCCTGTATAGGAATAATGAGACCAGAGCACTTAGTTCACAGCTACGTTACTGAGGCTGGATTAAAGCTCGTGTTGGTAGGTAATAGAACTGGGAGGGATGGAATTCACGGAGTCACGTTCGCTAGCGAAGAACTTAGTGAAAATGCTGAGGAAGAGGATCGCTCCGCCGTCCAGATCCCCGATCCCTTCACTGAAAAATTGTTGATAGAGGCAACTCTTGAAGCCGTGTACACGGGTAAAGTTAAGGCATTGAAGGACTTGGGTGGTGGCGGCTTAACCTGCGCCGCCTCCGAGATGGCCGGGAAGAAGGGCTTTGGGGCAATAATATACGCCGACAGGGTTCCCTTGAGGGAGCCTGGAATGAATGTCGTTGAGGTTATGATTTCCGAGAGCCAAGAGAGGATGCTCTTTGCGATAAGGCCTGAGGACGTTGAAATCTTGGGGAAGATATTTGAGAAGTACGGGCTTGAGTGGGCTGTTGTGGGAGAAACTATAGAGGAACCCCGCTTTATCGTCTACTGGAAGGGCGAGAAGGTTGCAGACCTTCCCATTGATCTCCTCACTGACGTCCCCACGATTAAATGGCCCTTGAAAAAGTATAAGATTGAGGAGGACGTTGAAACTCCCCAAATTTCCTTGGAAGAAGCCTTCGATAGGGTTTGGAGGAGTCCGAACATTATAGCAAAGAGGTGGATTTGGGAGCAGTATGACCATGAAGTTCAGGGAAGAACCGTTGTAAAGCCTGGATTTGATGCCGCAGTTTTGAAGATAAACGATGAATATGGCCTAGCCTTTGTTGCCGATGGCAATCCCAGGCACAGCTACCTAAACCCCTATCACGGAGCCATGGGGGCGGTTGCCGAAGTCGTGAGGAATCTCGTTAGTGTTGGAGCTAGACCCATGGCATTAATCGATAACTTGAACTTTGCCTCTCCCGAAAGACCCGAAGTTTACTGGGCCTTTGCCGAGACCGTGAGGGGTTTAGCTGATGCAGCTAAAGCTTTCAACCTAGCTTACATAAGTGGGAACGTCAGCTTTTACAATGAGGTTGTGGATAAGCCAATAAAACCGACTCCAGTTGTAGCTGGCCTTGGAAAGGTTAAACTTGAAGTAATCCCTAAAGGTCCCAGGAGAGGAGATCTCATCGCCGTCGTGGGAGAAACTAAGAAGGAGCTTGGTGGTTCCGAGCTGTACAGGATTCTGGGAATCAGCAAGGGAGTAGCACCGAGGGTTGACCTTGAGAGAGAAAGAAGGAACGCCTACGGAGTTCTTGAACTCATCGAGAGTTCGCTGGTATCCTTTGTTCACGATGTATCAAAGGGTGGAATCGCAGTGGCTTTGGCAGAGATTAGCACGTGGTTCAACGTTGGGGTTTCTGTCAAAATTAAGACTAACTTAAAGCCAGTAGACTTCGCATTTAGTGAAAGCCATGGGAGGTATGTTATAACGTTCCCAGAGGAGAGCTTAGAGAAATTTCGGAGAGTTCTCCCAGTTGAAGTTGTTGGACGTATCGGCGGGAAAGAATTTGAGTTAGATATAAACAATGAAAAAGTTACAAAGGACGTTCAATGGCTTCGGGATATCTACTGGAACGAACTGTACAGGCTTATGGACTAAAACCCTATAACATCTTTTAATGCCCTTGGTATCTTTTCCGCAACATCAATTGCCGTATACGCCTCTTCTTTCTCTTCTTTTAGAAGATCTCCAGCGTACCCAACGAGAAATGCGGCAGCTTGAGCTGCTCTTAGAGGGTTATTGCCTAAAGCCAAGAACGCTCCAACGGTTCCAGCTAAAACGTCTCCAGTTCCCCCAGTTGTCATGCCCTTGTTTCCAGTTTTATTGTAGTACCATCCATTTCCATCGCTTATAATGTCAATTGGCCCCTTTAAGAGTATCGTTCCTTCAATTTCTTTGGCTTTTTCCATTACAAGTTTAGCCCTTTCCTCAAGAGAACCCTCGGGCTTGACCCCAAAAAGAGTGTAGAACTCTCCTGAGTGAGGTGTTAACACGAAAGCCTTGCCCTTTAATGACTCCTTATGTTCGGCCACTATCTTAAGGCCGTCTGCATCTATCACGATAGGCTTATTCACTTTCTCCAGGAATTCAGAAACGAAAGCCTTCGTTGCCTCATTTATTCCTATCCCCGGCCCCAGGACTATAGCATCAACTTTCTCAGCAAGTTTCAACGCCTCTTCTACATGTCTTGCCGTTAGGTTTTCACCCCTGACTTCTCTAATGATTAGATTGGGGTCGGTAATTTTCTTTGCGACCCTCTCTGGAGTTAGGAGGAACACAAGATCAACGAGATAACTTGCGGCTTTAGCAGCTAAGTATGGAGCTCCATAATAGTTTTCGCTACCTCCTATGATGAGCAACTTCCCATTCTGGCCCTTATGTTCGCCTTTCCTCTTGAACGCAAATTTGACGTGGGCTGGCCCTACCAAGTGGTACAGCTCCCTGGGATATCCTATCTTCACTATGATCCTCTCAAAGTCCCTGAACTCTTCCTTATCCCACTGAAATGTAATTGCTAAATCACACTCTACCCTTACCTCGGAAGGATATCCGCTTGGTAAGTCAATACTTACAATCTTAGCCTTCCCGGAGTATTCGTTTATCTTCTCTATCGCTGACTTTATCGGTTCCCTGGGTTCACCCTTCGTTCCAGCTCCAAGGAGAGCGTCAACTATTACATTAAAACTAGATAAGTCCAAATCTTTTATCTGACTTGAATCTTTTAGTACCTTTACCTTTACAAATTCAAGGTTCTTGAGTATGCCCCAGTTAAGCTTAGCCTCTTCGCTCCTTATCTTTGCTTCATCCCCCACAAGGAAGACCGTAACATCATTCTCAAAACTTAGGTGTCTTGCAGCAACGAGCCCATCCCCTCCGTTATTCCCAGTTCCACAGAAGACAGCTATCTTAAGGCCCTTCCCAAATCTCTCCTCTATAACTCTAGCAACCCCGGCCCCTGCATTTTCCATTAGCTGGAAAGGAGTTATCCCAAGCCACTTAGCGTTTATGTCCCATATGTAAACGTCTTCGATCCTCATTCTCATCCCCAGGATAGGATGGCAAAGAGGACTTTAGGGTTTTTGGATTATTAAGTTAAATAGGACTTTTAAATGTCCACTTTTGTGCGTAAAGTTTATAAAGCTAATGCTGAGAGTTAGTATTGGGTCTCGCAGCGGGGTGGGGCAGCTAGGAGTGCCCGCCGGGCTCATAACCCGGAGGTCGGAGGTTCAAATCCTCCCCCCGCTATACATTTATTTTCTGTGGTAATTATTTTCGGAGGATTGTGAGTAATATTCTTGAAGAAACATTGCTAGCTTTTCTTGCTTTCGTAAGATGGTGAACCCAATGAGTTCAGCGAACCTTGCAACACTGCTCCTCCTGTGAATACTGATTCTGTATAGGTCGCTAGTGTACTCGTATTCCTGTCCCCTAATTACAACTTTTGTTCCTTTCTTTCTAGCCAAGTACACCGTGGAGTGAATTCCCATACCCTCAAGAAGATCCCTACATAATTTAAGGACGTCTTTATCATAGTTATCTGCAGTTATACTAGCTTTTCGTGGGTTCTTTTTGCTTATGGAAACGCTCCCCTCGCTATCAAAGAATCCCCTTAGGAATTCTACGGGCCACCTCCCTGCAACTTCGAACAGCTTCTCCCTTGGCCCGCTCAAAAACATGTAAAGCTCCTTGCTTACAGCTTCAACAACCCCACCTTCCAACTCTTGAAGAATCGTTCTCCCAGTAGAGGCTTGGCCTCAAGCCTATATCTTTAAGGGCCTCAGCGAAGGCCTCAGCGAAC
>QMUI01000110.1 GCA_003660485.1 Thermococci archaeon
CCTTTGTGGGCTGGAAGCCTTTAAGGGGAGGGAAGCAAAGTTTTATACTCCATTTTATTCCCTTAGAGGGCACTCTAACCGTGCCCGATGAGGCTCCTGCCTGGTGAACCACGGGCGACCGTGCGGAGCTATAGGAACCCCGTTCAGGGGAGGAGGTCAGCCTCAAGCCAAGAGTAGTCTTTTACCTTTGGAACCTTCCATCCTTTCTCTTTTAGCTTGTTGAATATTTCTTTTACCTTTTCAACACTAATCCACCCGATAAAATCAGTTATTTCTTTCTTCCTCGGATTCAAGAAGAGGATTAACTCGTAATCTTCATTCTTTAGCGTTGCCCTTATGATGTTGTCCCTAATTAAAACCTCAACATTATCCGCAATCTCCCTGAATTCTTCCTTTAACCTCTTCAGGATGCTCCTATTCAGTTTTGGGAAATATTCTTCAGCGATCTCTCCCTCCCCTGCCTCTAACTTAATTCCGACTTTTCCTTTCTCAAACACTAAGCTTCCGACATTCTTTCCCTTTATTCCAAGGGCATCCAAGAGCTGGAAGCTGGGCCTAATTTCAATCTTATCCGAGTTAAAGTAGAACACTATGTCTAGTGTGTCATCAACTATAATGAGCCCTTCTTCATAGTTGATTAAAATTGAAAATCTACTTCCAAAGTCTGCAATCGCTTTAATTAACTTGACGAGCCTCATTGCGTTCCTCTTCTTAAACTTGCCTTTCCAGTAGAAGTGGCTGTGCCCGCTCTCGTAAATCTTTATGTAGAAGTCCTTCCCCATAGGTGAAGGAAAGCTTAAGTTTTCCTGGGCTCGGCAGTTGTTCTATAGGAACTTCGAGCTCTTTCTCAAGTAACTTCATCAGCTTTGTTGAGTACACTAGTCTTTCCCCCTGTGCTCGCACCACTCCCTGTTCTCCCACTTTCCATGCATCTCCCCTGGGATGTGGCCGGTGTCTGGAACTGCCTCCTCTAAGTCATATAGGGTGTCTATGACGCTCCTCATGTCTTGGGGAAGATCTCTTTTCCCAACGTACAGGGCGGCCCTCGTGACAACATTGTACTTACTATTTGGCACTTCGCTCTTCAACGACTCGAACCATGCTTTCTCAGTAGTCTCCCAGCCCTCTAACCCTTTCATCCTGAAGAGGTCATAGTCATAGTACAGCTGGGGAAATGCCAATAGTTTCATGTACTCCAGGAATATGTAATTGGCCCTGTCCTCATTCTCTTCGAGGTAAAGCTCCATTAGCTCGATGAGAGCTTTACTTATCACAGCAACGTTTTCAAAGGTAACCCTAGTATCTATATTCTCCCAGAACCTTGGGCAGGAGTGGTTCGCTAAGAGCATCAAGTAGTAGATTCTCCCAAGCTTCAAAGCCAGGGAGGGATCAACATCCTTTATTGGCTCCATAACGTAGTCAACGCTCGTATCGAGCTCAAAGTACTCGTAGTGCTCCCTGAAGAAGATCCTTGCATACCTAACCAGGAATTCCTTTATCGCCTCCATATCCCCAACTCCCCGAGCCCTCAGCATGTCAATTACCCCAAACCTTATGGCTCTGTTTAATTCTCTAAAGAGCTTCATGAAAGCATACTTCCAGAGTTGGGAAACTTTTCTATCTCTATACAATCTGTTGATTACAACGTTGTCTTCTCTCCTTACACCGGTCCATCTCATGTCACTCGTTCTTCCGTCCACGCTTAGGTCAAAATAGTCACTCCAGCTTGAGTAGTCCTTAACGTTTATCCTGAAGCTCTCACTACACTCTCCTGGAAGGGATTTGTACTCTCCAGATGTTTTCCTCCTTATGAACTCAGCAACGTTGACTATTTCAATTCCCCTCTTCTTGAGCCCGTCTATCCAGCCCAGGAACTTGTCTAATTGTTCTGGATTAGCAACTAAACTCTCAAGGTCACTTGACAGGAAGACTAGGTACTCTATCCCCTCCTTCTCCTTGAATACATCAACGCAACCTTCGGCTACTGCCCGTATTAAGCCCTCAATATCGAGGGTGTTGAACGCAAAGGCATCACTTATGTAATGTACCCTGCCAAAGACGAACGCGCTCTTTCCATTGCACAGGTATTTGTTACAGGAAAATCTTGCCTGCGGGATATTTGTCCCTATGAACTGTCTCTCGTCTAGGAGGAATACCACGTCTTTATCGGTCGCCTCGGTAACGATCTTAGCAGTCTCCTTAGTTATTACATTTTCTGGAAGCCAGAAGGCTACTACTGGCTTTCTAGCTATGAAGGGCTTGTAGAAGTCAAATGAAACTCTTGCGAGGATCTCCTGCTCAAAATGGCCTAGATGAGGCATTATTGGATGAAAGGGGACTGTTACAACAGGTTCAACCTGAGCTTCCAATGTTTCCGTAATCTCTCCGTATATCTTTGGTTTATACTTGAGAATCATGTAAAGTGTGAAGGGTTCGAAGTCAACACTTACCGATCCCTCATCCAGCATTCTAAGTGTATCATCAACGTACTCATATGCCTTAATCATTGCCCTAGTCCAGTTTCTCCCCTTGACTTCCTCGTCCCTTATCTCTAACGCTACTGGACTAAGCCTTTCCGAGTACTTTATCGGATCCCAGCCAGAACCGTCGTGAACGTATATTATATCGCTAGGTTGATAAGCATGGAAATGGTACGTGAACTTCATGAACATCACTTAACCCTCCTAGTCAATATTCGGGGCAAGCTCAGCCCTTTAAATCCCCTTAATATCTTAGGCATTTCTTCCTTTTTTGGAAACCCGTGAACTTCATCTGTAGTTTTTGGTAATATTTTAACTTTCCTGGGCTTAACTTTCATCTTTTCGCTATCTTCCTTCATTAATCCCGAGTGTATCCTTCTGGCTCTCTCTTTTTTGCCTGCTTCCTTGCCTTCCTTATAAGCGTATTTGACCTCCTCGTATACTCCAAGTTTCCTTGCCTCAGCGTATAGTTCTCGGCGTATCTCGGCTACCCATCCTGCCCAGTCGACGTGGCCATAAAGCCCTACATAAAAACCAAATAAATAGGCCCTTTTGATGATATTCTTTTCACTTAATATCTCCTCAATCTCGTCTTTCATTACTCCTCGACCTCGAAGGGAGATTTATTATAAACTACAAGTCCCCTATCGGTGAATTTAAGGAGCTTCAAGTTGGGATCGTGTTTTATGCCCCTCATCTTAAATATCTGGATAGCTCGGATCATCCTCCCCTCATGCATGAAATAGTGGAGCATTATTATTCCACTAACGAGATAGTGTTCTTCAGAGTACTTATCTAAATCTATCATTTCCGCTATTAGGTAAGCGGTAACACCAAGATCCTCAAGTCCTCTAATGAACTTTGCCAGCTCGACCCTCTTTTCCACGGGATCCTGTTGTGGAAAATCTATTGCCGTTAGTGGGTCTATTACCAAGCGGGTTACTTTTTCGTCTTCCACAATTTCCTTTATCCTTGAAAGCACACTCCTCCAAGTTGGAACCCTTGTAGACTCCCTCCAAAGTATAGGGCCTAAATCGAATAGCATGAGCTTCCAGGTATTCACATAAGCGTATATTGAAGGGTCAAACCTAACCATGTCCTTAACTACCTCTTCTGGCTTATGAATTAAGGATATATATGCCGTTTTCTCCCCTCTTTTTGCCCCTTCAAGAAGAAATTGCATCCCGAAGGTAGTTTTCCCACTTCCCGGGGGTCCAATTACAAGATAAACTCTCCCTGGGATTAAGCCACCTTCTATTAGTTCATCTAACCCCTTAACACCAGTTGATACTCTCTCAGAGTATAACTGCATAATCATCACCATCCTAAGATAAGTAGCGTCACTGAATACTTATTCTTTTCCGTTCGAAAGAGAATTAAACTTTGAAACATATATCTCAAGGAGGTGGTCAGATGATATTCGACGCACACTCAGACTTGCCTACCTACGTCTACGAAGAGAGAGAAAAGGGAAAGACAAGGGTACTTGAGGAAAAATTCGACGAATTTTTTAATGGAATATCCGCAAGGGTTATGAGCGTGTGGAGCAGGCCGGAAAAGAGGCCAATAATCCTTCGATACACCCTTGAAGCCATAAACAGGCTTTCTAAAGATGTTGAAGAAAGCAGTAAATTTGAGATAGTTGGGAACGTAAAGGAGATGGAAGAGGCCATTAAGGCAGGGAAAGTAGCATTTTGGCTCGGAATCGAGGGAGGAGAACCCGTGGAGAGCTTAGATGTTCTTGAAATACTTTATTTCCTGGGACTGAGGGTTCTCACTCTAACGTGGAGCCTGAGGAACCAGATTGGGGATGGTGTTTTCGAGAGAACCAACGGGGGACTCACAAATTTCGGTGTTGAAGTAGTTGGTAAGGCTGAAGAATTGGGGATAATCCTTGATTTGAGCCATATAAACGAGGCTGGATTCTGGGACACCTTAGATGTAACTGGCTTTCCCGTAATAGCATCCCACTCAAACGCAAAAGCACTGTGCGACAACCCAAGAAACTTGACGGATGAACAGATAAAGGCGATAGCTGAAAGAGATGGAGTTATCGGGGCAGTCGCAATTCCTGCCTTTGTTGATAAGGAAAAGCCAACGATAGAGAAGTAC
>QMUI01000111.1 GCA_003660485.1 Thermococci archaeon
TAGCAAGATGAACTTCCTGATTCCACTAATCTTGGGAATCTTCCTGGGATACCTGCTAAGAAATAAAGTAAAGGTTAATACCGAAGTTTTAATGTCTGCATCAGTAATTGCTCTTGTATTCCTTATGGGGATAAAGGCTGGAGAGGTTGAGGTTAGCGCGACAAAGGCCGTTCTTTACTCTTTTACTCTAATGCTATTTGCAGTTGCAGGGAGCATTGGCGCGGCAAAGGTTTTGTGGAGGGGAATAAAGTGAAAGTTACTGTGGTCGTTATAGCTTCCCTAATAGCAGGGTACATACTGGGAAAAATGGGAGTGAAGGTGGGGGAGCTATACGAGCTCACCCTCTATCTCCTAATTTTCATTATAGGCTTCGACATAGGACTCCACGGTAGATGGGCCGATATTAAGAAAAGCCTAAGCGTGAAGAGTCTGCTTCTTCCCATAGCCACGTTAATTGGCTCTCTAATTGGAGGTGTTATTGGAGGAATCATTTTAAATATCCCTCTAAAATGGGCTATTCCAGTTGTTGCTGGAGTTGGGTGGTATTCCCTTACCGGCCCTATCTTGGCCCAGTACTCAGCTTTCTATGGCATCATAGGATTTCTCGCTAATTTCCTCAGGGAGGTATTTACCGTGATCTTGTATCCCTTCTTCGCTAATATGTTTGGCAAGGAGCCTTCAATCTCTATTGGCGGGGCAACGACGATGGATTCAACTCTTCCCATAATCACAAAGTTCGGTGGGAAGGAAATAACGATGATCGCCTTCATCCATGGCTTCATACTGTCCCTCATAGTCCCGGTTATTGTCCCGTTCCTCGCCTCGATTGCGGCTGGTGGATAGAATGAGGAAACTAGCAGTAATCGTATTGTTGATTCTCCTTATCTCATCGGGATGTCTTCAGAGAAACAAATTTACAGAGACCGTTAATGGACCCCAGGAATGCTTAACGTCAAACTTGACCCTCGCTTTATCCTGTTACATCCCTCAAGATTGGGATCTTTTAACAAACCTTTCAGCAAAATTCAAGAACGAAACCCTTGAATGGACAATCTGGGACATTCTCAAGTGGGAGGAGGAAAATCTTAGATACGATGATTTCAAGAATTCGAGCATCATACTAAGGCCTTCGGAATTTTTAAAGATTAGAAAAGGGGTCTGCACTGACTACACCGTCCTTACAGCGGGGATTCTTCTGGCCTTAAATGTAACTCCGGTTTACGTTTTGGTAATCCATTTCTCGGAGACACCAACGCTACACTCCGCTGTCGCGGTAGAGATCGGGAACTACACTTTCATACTCGATCAAAAGCTCCCCCCACGCGATTTGGGGAGCTACTGGGAAAGCTTTGCCTACAATGGTAAAGTTATAACGTTTGCTGAAGTTTACATGCTTAACATCCCAGGAAATGTATCGTATGTGGGCATCTGGGGAGTTGACAGGTTTAGGGAGAACGATTATACCCCCACCTACTATGATGCCTTCAAGCTGAGCAGGGAAATAGCAAAAATATTTAGGAGAAAAACAGGCCTCTTCCCCAGGGAAGAGCTAGGGGTTACAATCCCCCCAGGATTCTCAGAAAAGAAGGTGTGGGTGTTCAGGTTTAAAATGCTCAAGATATCTTACAATCCCCTATTTCTCCAGCAGTACGCCACAATGCTCGCCGAGACCATTGTAGAGGATAGTGAAGTGAGTAAAGATTTACAAACCTACAAGGCGTTCTGGACGTACGCGTACTGGGAGGGGGATGACCTCGTAGTTAAGCTTTTCTTGGCTAAGTGAATCATTTATTCGGTGATGATATGAAAGTTACGACGAAGGTCGGAGATAAGGGGATCACGAGGCTTTTTGGAGGAGATGAAGTTTGGAAGGACTCTCCAATAACAGAAGCCAACGGAACTATAGATGAACTAACGAGCTTCTTGGGAGAAGCAAGGCACTATGTCGACGAGCAGGTTAGGGAGATACTGGATAAAGTTCAGGCCCACCTATACAGAATAATGGGGGAGCTGGGCAGCAAAGGTCAGTTTAAAGGCGTTGGAAGGGAGGAGATCGATTGGCTTGAAAGCCTGATAAGGGATTATGAAGAGAGAATAGAGCTGAGAAGCTTCGTTCTTCCGGGAGGAACGGTGGCGAGTGCCAAGCTTGATGTATGTAGAACCATAGCGAGAAGGGCAGAGAGGAGGGTTGCGACCGTTCTCAGGGAATATGGAATTGGGAGATGGGCCTTGATTTACTTGAATAGGCTAAGCGACCTCCTGTTCCTTCTGGCTAGGGATGTCGAGATGAAAGAAGGGAAGCTGAGGGAGGCAAAATGAAAGTTATAGGAATACTGGGCGGAATGGGCCCCCTTGCTACAGTTGAGCTCTTCAGGAGAATCGTTGAAAAAACCCCAGCAAAGAGGGATCAGGACCATCCCAAGATAATAATCTATAATAACCCCCAAATACCTGACAGGACTGCTTTTATCTTGGGGAAGGGAGAAGACCCAAGACCCCAGCTTATTTGGACTGCAAAAAAGCTCGAGGAGTGTGGGGCAGATTTTATAATAATGCCATGCAACACCGCGCATGCATTCATAGAGGACATACAAAAGGAGATAGGAATACCAATTATTAGTATGGTAGAGGAGACTGCAAGGATGCTTAGCGAGATTGGATGCAGAAAAGCTGGGCTTATTGCAACAACGGGAACGATAGTGAGTAGGGTTTACCATAAAGCCCTAGAGAGGTATGGAATTGAAGTAATTCTACCCGAAAACCAGGAGGAGGTTATGAGGGGAATATATGAAGGCGTCAAGGCCGGAAATTTAAAGCTTGGGAGGGAGATCCTGCTTAACGTAGCTAAAGAGCTGGAGAGAAAAGGCGCAGACTGCATAATAGCGGGATGCACAGAAGTTAGCGTTGTTTTGAGGCAGGAAGACCTAAAAGCTAGATTGGTAGATCCAATGGATGTTATTGCAGAAGTAGCCGTTAAGTTGGCTTTAGGTTGGTGAAGAAAAATGGAGCCAATTATAAGAGAAGCGGAACCTAAGGACAAGAAGGGTATTGAAGAGCTCGCAAGGAGCATGGGTGGAGATTATATTCCCGAAGTCTTTGATGAGTGGGTGGGAGACAACTTTTTTGTTCTTGAGCTTAATGGCAAAATAATAGGAACTGCAAAGCTAACGTTGTTTCCAAATAGGGTTCTTTGGATGGAAGGACTCAGAGTTCATCCAGAATTTAGGGGAAAAGGGTTTGGAAAAATGCTACATAACTTTCTCTTAGCAAAGGGGGAAGAGTTAGCAAAAAAGGGAATAGCTGTTGCAATGGAATTTGTCACGAACAGGTTTAGAAGCTTGAGTGCAAAGATGGCTCTAAAAACTGGGTTTAGAATAATTGGGGAATTCTACAACCTTAGATTTAGACCTAGCTCTTACTCCATGGAGAAACCGTCACGATCTTCTCTGACTTTAGAGGATATCAATCTTGAGCTGATTCCAGTTGGATACAGATTTGTTCACCCAAGCAAGGAGGCTCTTAGGTGGATACTAACTAAAGGAGAGGTTTACGAATATCAGGGTATTAAATTCATAAAATCTAAGGATTCTCCCAAGTTCACACCTCTCTCGTATACACCAGATGCCATTAGGAAGGTTTTACCAGCAATGGCTTGGTTATCCAAGAATTCTGAAGAAGCAAGGATTATTCTTCCTGGAAGCATTAAGGGATTTCTTGAAGATCTTTTTGCTTTAGGCTTTTACATGAGAGAGAAGTATCCAGATCCGCCTTTAGCGGTCTTTAGGAGAGAATTATTAGGTGGTGGGGGCGCGGGGATTTGAACCCCGGTCCGCGGGTTTCTCCGGCCCTCGGGGCTCCAAAGGTTCATCACGCCCCGAGGTCAGCAAACCCGCCTGTCCTCATGGCCTCTGGAGCCCGCGATGATGGACCAGGCTACACCACGCCCCCACTCGATTAAGCTTTAGCACCCGATGAGCTTATAAGCTTTACTCCTATATGGTTCTCGGTTAAACGTTTAGAAGGTGGTTATAATGAACCCCAGGAAAGCAGTGACGCTCCAGGGAATAAACGAGAAAGCAAGAAAAGTTCGAAAGAAAAGTATAACAAGGAGGAACATGCTTTTCTTTGCTATAGCAATGTTCTTCGCTAACTTATCTTGGGGAATAGCGTTCCCCTACCTCAGGGTATACATGAAGATTATTGGGGGAACTATGTTCCTTGTTGGGATGCTCAGCGTTGTTTTCAATATAACGTCAACCATTTTCCAATATCCCTTCGGCTATCTCTCAGATAGGATAGGAAAAAGGAAACCCTTCATAGCCCTAGGAATACTCTCCTCAGCAACAACTTACGCCGTAATAGCTTTTATAACAACTCCGATCCTCCTACTTGGATTTAGGGCGATACAGGGAGCCTTAGGCGCTTCAATGACACCGGCCTACTCAGCACTAATCCCAGAGCTCTCTACAAAGATAGGGTCGGCTTTTGGTTTCTTTAACTTTGTTGAGAACATAGGTTACATGGCCGGTAACTTCCTAGGGAGTTACATAGTGAAGA
>QMUI01000112.1 GCA_003660485.1 Thermococci archaeon
TAACGCGGACTTAGTTGGTGCTTTTAACATTTTAAGGAAGGTGAAAAGGATAACCCCGAGCCTGCCGGGTTTAACGGCAGGTAGGGGTAACTGGCCGAAGACCCGGCCAGATGGGCTGACCAGTGAAGCGCCCAAACCTCCCCCTGGTGAGGGGTTCCATGAATCCTCGCCAAGGGGAGGAGGTCAGACCCTCTTAAAATGGATGTTGTAAGTAAACTAATCAAGTTTGAACCACAAACCTTATAAGGGCGAATTACAAATTTCATAGTGAGGAAACCAATATGGCAAAGTGGAGATGCAAAATCTGTGGCTACATATATGACGAAGATGAAGGGGGCGAGGAGAACGGGATAGCCTCAGGAACAAAGTTTGAGGATCTCCCTAGGGATTGGCTCTGCCCTCTTTGTGGAGCACCAAAGGATGAATTTGAAAAGATAGAGTGAGGTGATTGAAATGTTAAAGGACACCATAAAAAGTGGAGATTGGAAAGGGGAAAAGCACGTTCCAGTTATAGAGTATTCGAGAGAAGGGGACTTTGTCAAAGTAGAAGTCTCAGTTGGAAAGGAAATCCCCCACCCAAATACTCCAGAGCACCACATAGCCTGGATAGAGTTATACTTCCATCCAGAGGGAGAAAACTTCCCAATAATGGTGGGTAGGGTTGCATTTACAGCCCATAATGATCCACTAACAGAGCCAAGGGCGGTGTTCTATATTAAGACTAATAAAAAAGGCAAGCTCTATGCCCTAAGTTACTGTAATATCCACGGCCTCTGGGAGAATGAGGTTACCCTTGAATGATTTCCAAACTTTAGTTATTTATTAGGTATCATCTCTTGCCTTCCCTTCCTGGGGATAGCACCAACGTTTATATCCCCTTCCTCCCCCTATTTTTTGGTGGTTTTTATGAGGGTAGTTGTAATAGGTTCAGGAACAGCTGGTAGCAATTTCGCACTTTTCATGAGGAAGCTCGACAGAAAGGCCAAGATAACAGTTATAGGAAAGGAGCCAACCATGCAATATTCTCCCTGTGCCTTACCCCACGTCATAAGCGGAACAATAGAAAGGCCAGAACATGTTATAGTATTTCCACATGAGTTCTATAAAAAACAGAAAATTGAAATGATGCTTGGAGTTGAAGCGAAGAAGATAGACAGGCAGAAAAAGATAGTAATTACTGACAAGGGGGAAGTTCCTTACGACAAGCTCGTAATAGCAACTGGTTCTAAGGCATTTATTCCACCAATAAAGGGCGTTGAGAACGAAGGAGTATTCACGTTGAAGAGCTTGGATGATGTTAGAAGAATCAAAGAGTATATAACAAAGAGGAAGCCAAAGAAAGCCGTTGTAATAGGGGCTGGTTTAATAGGATTGGAAGGGGCGGAGGCCTTTGCAAAGCTTGGCATGGAGGTTTTAGTTGTCGAACTGCTTGAGCACTTACTACCCACAATGCTTGACAAGGACATGGCAAAGCTCGTGCAGGATGAAATGGAAAAGTATGGAGTGAAGTTCAGGTTCGGTGTTGGCGTAAGTGAGATCATTGGCAGTCCAGTAAAAGCGGTAAAGATCGGGGAGGAAGAGGTTAAAGCTGATATAGTCTTGGTGGCGACCGGCGTTAGGGCAAATGTCGACCTAGCAAAGGAGGCAGGCCTAGAGGTTAATAGAGGCATTGTAGTAAATGAACACCTTCAAACAAGTGATCCTGATATATACGCTATTGGGGACTGCGCTGAAGTTATAGATGCCGTAACTGGAAAGAGAACCCTAAGTCAACTTGGAACTTCGGCAGTGAGAATGGCAAAGGTCGCTGCAGAGCATATAGCAGGTAAAAATTCCGTATTTAGACCAGTATTTAATACAGCAATTACAGAATTATTTGGTTTGGAGGTTGGAACATTTGGAATTACTGAAGAGAGAGCAAAGAAAGAGGGGATTGATGTAGTTGTAGGAAAATTCAAGGGCTCCACGAAGCCTGAGTATTACCCAGGAGGCAAACCAATAACCGTGAAGCTAATCTTTAGGAAAGAAGACAGGAAACTTATAGGAGCTCAAATAGTTGGAGGAGAGAGAGTTTGGGGAAGGATAATGACCCTCTCGGCTTTAGCTCAGAAGGGAGCAACAGTTGAGGATGTTGCTTATTTAGAAACCGCATATGCACCACCAATAAGCCCAACTATAGATCCAATCACGGTAGCCGCGGAAATGGCCATGAGAAAGTTCAAGCTCTAAAATTGAAAACCTTTAAATACTTCTTTTTACTACCTTTGTTAAGTATGGTGACTAAGATGAGAGGGAAGTTCATCTTGGGAACCTTAATCTTGTCATTTCTGATCCTTCCAGTCTTAGCCCAGGAGAGGGTAATTTACGTTGCTCAAATCAAGGGACAAATAACATCATACACGTACGACCAGTTTAACAGGTACATAAGCCTTGCAGAAGAAAACAAAGCAGAAGCAATAATCATTGAATTCGATACACCAGGAGGAAGGGGAGATGCAATGATGAACATAATCCAAAGGATACAGCAAGCAAAAGTTCCCGTGATAATCTACGTCTATCCCCCAGGAGCTACCGCGGCTTCTGCTGGAACTTACATTGCCCTTGGATCTCACTTAATTGCAATGGCCCCAGGAACGAGCATAGGTGCCTGCAGGCCTATCCTGGGTTATGCCCAGAACGGTTCAATAATTCAAGCCCCTCCAAAGATAGTCAATCATTATGTAGCGTACATCAAAAGCCTAGCCCAGGAAAGTGGAAGAAACGCCACAATAGCTGAGGAGTTTATAACTAAAGATGTAAGCTTGACCCCCGAAGAAGCCCTGAAATATG
Source organism: Thermococci archaeon (assembly GCA_003660485.1). Classification (GTDB taxonomy): domain Archaea; phylum Methanobacteriota_B; class Thermococci; order Thermococcales; family Thermococcaceae; genus Pyrococcus. The sequence goes on from QMUI01000112.1 coordinate 2,830, forward strand.
GAGTAATTGAGATTATAGCTAAAGACCTCAATGAACTGCTTGAGAAAGCAAATGGTATGCAGACGAAATTACCCGTTAATGGAAGGTATGTCACCCTGAACTTCACCAACGTCAAGGTCGTCCAACTTGAACCATCCCTCAAAGATAAAGTGATAACCTACATAACTGACCCAAATATAGCTTACCTTCTCCTCTCCCTGGGGATTTGGGCCCTAATCTTAGGCTTTCTTACCCCAGGATGGCACGTGCCAGAAACAGTTGGGGCAATAATGATAATTTTAGCAATAATAGGGTTCGGATACTTTGGCTATAACGCTGCCGGTCTGTTGTTAATAGTAGTAGGAATGTTATTCTTCGTCGCTGAGGCCCTCACTCCAACCTTTGGCTTATTTACAGTAGCAGGACTTATATCGTTCATATTGGGAGGAATACTACTGTTTGGAGGTGGGGAAGTGGAGTACCTAGTCAATAGGGAGGTCTTCTCACAACTTAGGATTACCATAATAACCATAGGAGTCCTACTTGCACTATTCTTTGCCTTTGGGATGGCCGCAGTAATAAAAGCCCATAGAAGGAAAGCAGGAACAGGAAAAGAGGAAATGATAGGTCTAACAGGAGTTGTTGTTGAAGACCTAAATCCTGAAGGCATGGTCAAGGTTAGGGGAGAGTTGTGGAAAGCAAAGAGCAAATTTGGGAAGCCCATAGAGAAAGGGAGAAAGGTTAGGGTTGTTGATATGGAGGGATTGACGCTTATTGTTGTTAGAGAAAAGGAAGAGGAAGGTGGAAAGCAATGATTCTGTCAGGAGATTTGTTCGTTATTGGAATTGTACTGCTGTTTGTGTTGATATTCTTGGCAAGCGCTATAAAGATTGTCAAGGAGTACGAGAGAGCAGTAATATTCAGACTTGGTAGAGTCGTGGGAGCTAGAGGACCTGGGCTGTTCTCCATAATCCCGATATTCGAAAAGGCAGTTATAGTTGACCTCAGAACTCAGGTTCTTGACGTTCCAGTTCAGGAAACTATAACTAAGGACAACGTGCCAGTAAGGGTTAATGCCGTAGTTTACTTTAGAGTTGTAGATCCAGTAAAGGCCGTAACCCAAGTTAGAAACTATATAATGGCTACATCCCAGATCTCACAAACCACATTAAGGAGCGTTATAGGTCAGGCGCATCTGGATGAGCTGTTGAGCGAGAGGGATAAGCTCAACATGCAGTTACAAAGAATAATTGACGAAGCAACGGATCCCTGGGGCATAAAGGTTACTGCAGTGGAGATTAAAGATGTAGAGCTCCCAGCAGGAATGCAGAGAGCAATGGCAAAGCAAGCAGAGGCAGAGAGAGAAAGAAGAGCTAGGATCTTGCTTGCAGAGGCTGAGAGACAGGCGGCAGAGAAGCTTAGAGAGGCGGCGGAAATTATCAGCGAACATCCAATGGCCTTACAGCTTAGAACCCTGCAGACCATAAGTGATGTCGCAAGCGACAAGAGCAATGTCATCGTACTAACCCTACCAATGGAAATGCTTAAACTATTCAAGAGCTTGGGAGAGGCCGCCGAAGCGTACAAGAAGAAGGTTGAGGAAGAAGAGAAGAAGGAGTAGTCACTTCCTTTGTGGGCTGGAAGCCTTTAAGGGGAGGAAAGCAAAGTTTTAGATTTTATTTCTCTATTTCCTCCTGAGGGCACTCCTGCCCGATGAACCACGGGCAACCGTGCGGAGCTATAGGAA
>QMUI01000113.1 GCA_003660485.1 Thermococci archaeon
GCCCCCTCCTTTCTGAGCTCCTCCAAGGCCTTAAGCCAGTAATCGGGGATCTCCTCAAGCCCAATGACGCCGAGCTCGGCAAGAAGATAGTGAAAGTGCTTCTTGGCTATTCTCTGGTTGTTCAGATTTACCGGAATCCTCTCAACGAGCCCCTTCTCTATCCCCTCGACAAGCTCATCGAAGTGCTCCTTGTAGTAGTAATCGAGGCCGTTCCTCCTCAGTATTATTGAATTTATCGCTATCCTGTTAGGATCCCTCCCTGCCCTTCCAAACCTCTGAATTAAGGAGAATAAACCATCTGACGGGATTCCATAGTTTATCACGGCATCAAGATCGCCTATATCTATCCCAAGCTCAAGAGCATTAGTGGTTAAGAGAACCTTGAGGTGGCCCTCCTTGAAGTCCCTCTCTATCATCCACCTCTCTTCCTTGGTTAAAGTGCCCTTATAGGTGGTTATGCTACTAAATACATCAGAGAAAAGAAACATCCTCATTATCCTCTCAGTTCCCCTCCTTGAGTCAAAGAAGACTAGGGTTTTGATGCCTTCCCTCACCAGCCTTTCAACTATCTGCCTTATTAATTGTTCACCTGTGAATCTTCTAGGCTCGAACATCACGATGTACCGCTTAGGGCTCGGACTTCCAGATTTAGTTACCTCCTCGAAATCTACACCAAAGAAGTCCCTAGCGAACTCTCCTGGGTTCCTAAGGGTTGCAGATAAGGCCAGAATTTGGGGGTTTGACCTTAACCGTTTGAGCCTGAAGAACAACCTCCTGAAGACGAAGGCCACGTTCGTTCCAAAAACTCCCCTGTACACGTGAAGCTCATCAACGACCAAGAGTTTGAGGTTCTTGAGCAACCACCTGTACTCTATCCACCTCGGCAGGATGTTGTGGTGGAGCATGTCCGGTGTTGTGAAGATGATGTTGGGCTTCTCTTTTAGTATCTTCCTTCTCTCACCCCACTCTACATCTCCAGTTAGTATTTCAGCTTTCACGGACCTCCCAGATACCTCTTTAAAGATAGCGTTTTCCTGCCTAAACTTCTCCATCTGGTTGTTTATCAAGGCTCGGGTTGGATATATCAGGAGAAAGGTTGAGGAAGGATCCTCGAGAAACTGATCAAAGATAAAGAGCCTGAATATCTCACTTTTCCCGCTCGCGGTTGGGGTTGAAACCACAACATTTTTCCCAGCGTAAAGCTTTTTGAGGGCTTCCACTTGGTGAGAGTAAAGCCTAAACCCTAACCTCCCAACTAACTCATTTACCTCTTTATGCCTGAACTTGAACTCCCCGTACTCACCAAAGCGGGGAGGAATCTCGTGGACGTGGACTATCTCGCTCTCTAAGCCCTTGAACACTTCTATCATTTCAGCTCCTTCAGGAATTTTTGAACGCCCTTAGGCAATTCAACATCTTCTCCCTTTTCAAGCTTATGCAACTCCTTTCTATAGGCCTCAAGGGGAGCGCTTTCCTTCCCCATGAACTCTGCGAAGGTTAGCGGCCTCTTATCGAGCTCTTCGAAGAACTTTTCGTAACTTTTATCCCTAACCACATGGTGGTCTATTATCAGCTCAGCGTTCGTCTCGGCTATTATCCTGTTTATGTTTCTAATTCCTATGTCCCTCACATTGCCCACCCTGTGCGTTAGGTACGTTGGAGGACCTCCCGCGAATATTACATCAGGGTTCTTCTCGATTATCCAATCGATGGCCTTATCGTTTATAAGCTGGGTATCGCTCGCGTGCAGAACTGACTTTCTCCCGTCATCCACTAGAGTCATCAGCACGAATCCGAGCTTTGAGCCTTCCCTTCCATGAGGCACCGGAGGTGAAAATTCTATGGTAAAGTTGCCAAAGTCAAAGGTCCTTGAGTCGGCGAACTCTATCTTCTTTGCTATCGGATTGACGTTCTTCAGGAACTCGTGGGCCCTTTTCCTTTGACTGTTGTTTATGTTTTCGGTTGGATGCTTTATTAGCAGAATCTTCCCAGTATAGATTTCCTTGGCTTTTTCAACGGATGAGCTCTCGTAGAGACCCTCAAAGAAGGGAGTGTGATGGTCGTAGTGGTAGTGAGAAATCGTCACGACTTCGGCTTTTTTTGCGTACTCCTGAATCTTCTCTCTAGCTAATGCCAAGGCCTTCATCTCGGAATTTGCTGGAGGAAGGGAGTATCTCTTTGGCCCTAGGGCAACCCCAGGATCTATTAGAATTCCAATCTTACCTATCTTGAGGTACAGAGCAAGGCTTCTAACGCCAAGGCTCTCCGATGCTAGAGGAATTATCCTCATACTTTACCCTCCCGCCAGAATAAGACCAGAAGAACAGGATTATGGTGGTCCCGCGGCCCGGATTTGAACCGGGGACCTGCGGATCTACAGTCCGCCGCCACTACCAGGCTAGGCTACCGCGGGACCCTACTGTAAGCCCCAAATTGATCTCACCAAAAGTAGGTTTATAAACTTTTCGCGGAGCGACTTATAAACCTAGCTGAGAACTAGATTTATGCAGTGCCCTTTCTGCACTCCAGAACCAAGGAATCTCCTATACGAGGACGGGCTAATAAGGATACTCGTTGACAGCTATCCCGCGAACAGGGGACACTTGCTGGTAGTTCCAAGAAGGCACGTTACAAGAGTTGAGGATTTGACCTGGGAAGAAAAGCTTGCGATAATGAGAGGAATAGAGAAGGCCATGGATGCCCTAAAGAAAGTCCTCTTACCAGACGGCTTCAACGTGGGAATAAACATTGGAAGGGCCGCAGGTCAAACCGTCGAGCACTTGCACGTTCACGTGATCCCAAGGTACAAGGATGACTGCAACTTTCCAAGGGGAGGTGTCCGGAAGGCCGTGCTTGACATCGAGGACGAAAACTTATCAAACAGGGAGAAGTGGATAAGGAACAGGCTCAGCGAGCAGGAGGTAGAAAGGCTGAGGGTGGCGATTAATGGATCTAAATAAAATAGTGCTTGGCGTTGTGGTTGTAATAATAGTGTACCTTGCAATACTTACGATTGCCCCCTTCTTTTCGGCATTATTCTTTGCGTTTGTAACAGCCTACGCCCTCGAACCACTGCACGATAGACTATCCAAGAAGATCGGAGTTAGAAAGTCTGCTACCGCTATCACCCTGCTAATTCTCATGATGGCACTTGGAACCCTGCTCCTCCTCGTGTACACCCTAACTCCAGTAGTTGATCAGGCTTACGTATACCTCTCGGACATTGAGAGGTTAATAAGAACTGTTCAGCTTCCCATAGGATCAATTGATGAGCTCATAACTCAGGCAATAGAGAAGGGCAAGGAAAACCTTGCAAGCCTCACGTTCTCGATACCAAAGTACCTCCTTCAGACCGTGGTTTATCTGGCCTTCGTATACTTCTTCCTGATAAAGAGGAACGCAATTCGTGAGCTATTGGTGTTTGAAGATGAAAGGCTTAACAGGATAATTAAGCGAGGAGAATTAACACTTCAGGCTCTAATAAGGGCGTGGCTCTTACTTAACATAGCAAAGGGCTTTCTCATGACTCTCGGCTTCATAATCTTCAGAGTTTCAAACCTACCAACCGCAATACTTGCTGGGATACTTACGGTACTCTTCTCCTTTGTCCCCCTGTTTGAGGGCTGGATGATTTGGGTAGCAGGGAGCTTATACCTCCTTATCCATGACCATATAATTTCAGCCTTAGGCCTAGCAGTTTATGGCGCTCTCTTAGTCTCTCCAACACCCGACTTCACGATAAGGCCAAAGTTAGTTGCTAGGGAAGCAAAGTTCGATGAGACAATAGTTTTAATCGGGATGATAGGGGGGACTTGGAGCCTTGGACTTAAAGGGCTTATCATAGGGCCGATAGTCCTAAATGTAGCTATAGAAATGCTGAAAGAATGGAAAAAGATTACAAGCTCTCCAAAATCTTAATTCCTTCCTTCTCCATTTCCTTCAGGGCCTCCTTCTCGCCCTCCGGGGTTATCCCTTTAACGGCATCCTTGAGCAGGTAGACCTCAAAACCATGCTTTAACGCGTCTAAGGCAGTGGCCCTTACGCAGTACTCCGTGGCAACCCCACAGATGTAAACTTTCTTCACACCTTTTTCCCTAAGTATCTCCGCTAAGTTAGTTCCTTCAAATCCCGAGTAAGCTTCCTTCTCGGGATCGGTAGCCTTTGAGATTATTACGGCATCCTCAGGTAAATCAACTACAAACTCAGCCCCTGGGGTGTTCTGAACGCAGTGCTTGGGCCAGGGGCCTCCTCTCTCCTTAAAGCTGATATGATCTTCAGGGTGCCAGTCCCTCGTTGCAACTATAAGTGCCCCCTTCTCTCTGAACCTCTTTATGTACTCGTTCACCTTTGGTATTATCTTGTCTCCCTCGGGCACCGGTAAAGCACCTCCAGGCATGAAGTCCCTCTGCATGTCAACAACTATGAGGGCCTCTTCAGGCATGCTGATCACCATATACAAATAAACTCAGGGAAAAGTTAAGGTTTTGGTTGACGATCTGACCTCCTCTCCTTTGCGGGGGTTCCCACAGGGAACACCCTCCGCACGGTCGCCCA
>QMUI01000114.1 GCA_003660485.1 Thermococci archaeon
ACCGTTTTCCCCAGCAATTACTACGAACTCACCCTCCCTTATTTTGAGGTTCACATCCTTGAGAACGTGAGTATCATTGAAGCCCTTCCAGACCTCTTTTAGCTCAATTGTCATGGTTCCGGGTAGATTTAAGAATTTAAAAGGGCTTCCTAAACCAAAGGTTTCCTGTTAACGTGTTAACTTACATCCGCTGTTGTGTCTTTGTTGTTAATCAGTTAACCACGCTCCCCGCAAAGTAAGCTTGGGTTGTGTTAATTGAACTAGTCATGTTTATGTTCGGGAATGCTTAAAAGAATACAACTATAAGAGGGCGAAGACCATGGGAAAGATCCTCAGGGATCTGAAAGCAATAATAATTGAAGAGTTTGAAAGGAGGGAGATTAAAGTCCGTGAAATTATCCTATTTGGATCTAGGGCTAAGGGAAACATAATGAGCTCTGGTACAGTGTTTATAGGAGGGCTGATATTCCGCTTGACCTAATAATAGTGCCAAGGGAAATCTTGGAGAAGTACAAGGATCTCCCGGGATTCGTCTATTACTATGCTGCAAGAGATGGAGTTAAGATATGAGGGAAGACGTTAAGGCATGGTTAAAATGGGCTGAGGATGATTTAGAAACTGCGATTATTACCTTGGAATTACCCAAACCAATTCCCTTAGTTATATGTTTTCATGCTCAACAATCAGTTGAAAAGATGCTTAAGGCATTTCTTGTCTCAAAGTAGAGGTTCCAAGAACCCATGACATTAAAATCTTGATTAGATTGTGCTTAAATATTGACAGAACTTTTGGCGTACTTATTCAAGAATCGAGGTATCCAACACTCTTTGAGCCCATGTTGGAGGAAGCAAAAAGAGCTGTAGAAATTGCAAGACTTCATCTCCAGAAAATTGCTAGCTAAATGATCGGGGTAAGTGAGGAAAGCACTAGAGCACAAGCCTCCTTTCCTTGGGAACATAGTTCTTAACAACGCCATTGATCAGCTTTCCGCCGCCGAGCCAGTAGTTCCTCCACTTTAGGATAACCCACTTGTTCCCCTCTTCATCAACCTTTATGTCCTCCCCCCTAAGCCATGCCTTCGCCTTCTCATCGTCGACCTCTATGGCATTTTTCGTGGCTTTGGGCCCTATTATGAACGCTCCCTCGATTGTCAGCCTTATGCCATCAGCCTCTATCTTTCCAAAGTACACTCCCTCGTGGCCTTTTTCTGGAAACTCGCACCTCTTGTAAGCGTATATTCTCCTTCCCCTAACTTCAAGAACTAAATCCTCTGGAGCATAGCCGTACTGCTCTTCGAGCATTTTCCTGACGTCCATTTTTGTTCCCATGCTTTAATCCTGGGGGCAATTTAAATATTTTCAAAATCGCTAAACATATTTCATAAGCGTATTCAGGGCCCATTCGAATGCATCCCTATCATCAACGTCTATAACATGATCCAAGTACTGGAGGGCCCTAAGGTTTATCACGAGATAAGCCTCTCCCCTCCTAAGGCCGAGATCATATGCATCGTAGTAGACCCTTTCCTCTCCCAGGGCCTCATTCATCAGGTCAACAAAGTACTTTATGTCCTCAACGCTGATCTCATCCCACTTGCTCTCAAGCTCGTCAAAGAACCTCTCTAAGGTGAAAATCTTCTCGACCGGCAGGTTGAGGGTTCCCTTTATGAACTGGAACTCACCTACCCTAAATACCTTAACGTCATCGTTATCCTTAATTCCAACTGTATCCCAGAGTATCACTCCCTCTATCACGTTTCCCCCACCGTACCTCTGGGAGAGCTCGCTGAACACGTCAAATATGGCCTGCATCTCCTCTATAAACTCCTCCTCGTCTTCAAAACTCACAACCTTACTCACGCTACCCCTCATCTCGCAACCTCCCGTGGGATTATTAAAGTGAACATCCCGATTTTTAAATATGAGGATCGCCCTTAAAATAGCCTACGATGGTACAAGGTTCCATGGCTTTCAGAGGCAACCAAACGTTAGAACCGTCGAGGGTGAGATCATTAAAGCATTAAACGATGCAGGCATAGAATTCTCGGATTTTAAGAGCGCTTCAAGAACCGATAAGGGTGTGAGTGCCTTAGGGAACGTTGTTGCCTTAACGACGGAGGATGAGAGGATTCTCAATCCAATGGTTCTAAACGGTAGACTTGAAGACATCTGGGTTCTTTCAGCTGTGAAGGTTCCCCAGGATTTCCACCCCAGGTTTTGGGCCAAATCGAAGGTATATAGGTACTACCTCCCATCCTGGGATCTGGACGTTGAGAAGGTTAAGGAGTGCTCAAAGCTTTTCGTGGGGATTCACGACTTCTCGGCATTCGCAAGGATTGATGGAAGGGACACGGTTAGGAGCATAGACAGGATTGAAGTTTGGGAGAGCGGGCCAATTTTAGTGGTTGAGGTTGAGGCGAAGAGCTTCCTTTGGGAGATGGTGAGGAGGATAGTCAAGGCCCTTGAGCTCTGCGGGTCGGGCAAACTTGGATCCCAGGATATAAAGAAGATGCTACAAGGAACGTACGAGAAGAGCAGGAAGGTACCTCCAGCTCCCCCGGAGGGCTTATTGCTCGTGGAGGTTAAGTATGAGGCAATTACCTTCCCACTCGACGAGAGATCCCTGAAAAAGTTTAGGAAGGAAGTCGAGGAGAAAGCGAAGGCCAGGATGATGCTCTCTTATTTAACCCTAGACATGATAAAAGTTTAAAGGGCCTTATATCAAGCCCAGTGGGTGAAAGCATGAAGGTTGAAGGTTTGGTTTCGAGCCTTAGGAACGCGGAAACAATAGAAGAGTTGTTCTCTATCCTCAAAAAGAAGGGTGCTCCTGTTATGGATCTCGAGGGCATGAAGAAGCTCGTTATAGTCGAGGGTGACTTTGAAGGGAAGCAGTTCTACACTGAAATCAATGGCCTAAAGGCGAACATGGCCTTGGGGGATGCAATGCTCAACGCTTCAAGCGTTCCATTCAAGTGCAAGAAGCCGTTCACTGGAGGTAACTTGATCTTCGTCGACTACGAGAACATCGAGGCGGAGGAATTCGTGCTCGCCTATAAGGGCGAGGATGCCGGAGCTTACTTTCACGTGAAGGGTGGTGAGGGCAAGGAGATAAGCAAAGAAGAGTATGAGGAGCTTAAGGATAAGATGCCTGAATTCAAGGTTAGGGGCTATAGTGAGGAAGAAATGGAGGGAATGGGGGCATTCTTTGGGTAGCTCCTCAGGAGTGGTAGCTCTCATCACCATTCAGTGCCGGGCTCGCTCTTCATCGGATCCCTTTACCAAACTTTTGTCCCAACGGGAACCTCATCGGGAACTGGGATTAAGAAGACTCTCCCTTCTTCAGTCTCGGCAACTATGAGCATTCCCTGACTTTCAACTCCCGAGAATTTCTTTGGCTTTAAGTTTAATACAAATATAAATTTCTTTCCTTTTAGGTCTTCTGGAGAGTATTGATCTGCTATTCCGGTGACTATTGTCCTCTCCTCTTTCCCAAAGTCAACGACGAGCTTTATCAGCTTTTTCGTCCTAGGAATTCTCTCGGCTTCTTTCACGAGACCGACTCTCATATCAAACTTCCAGAACTCCTCCACGTCGTACATCAAGACCACCAAACTCATGTTGCATTAACTTATATATCCTAATTTCCCATATTAAATCGACATGAAGTGGGAAGAGTGGAAACCGTTTTACGAGCGAATAGTCAGAGAGATGGGGTACTCAATAGAAGCAGATGGAAGATCAGCTGAACTGCTACGGGCAATCCTTATTGAAAACGATAATTACATAATTAAAGAAGAACTTGAAGCCCTAATTATGAAAAAGGTTTACGTGTTCGGTGCCGGTCCTAATCTTGAAGATGCTCTGAGGAAATACGATTTCTCAGATGGCACAAAGATCGCAGCAGATGGAGCTACTACTGCCCTTTTAGAGTACCAAATAATCCCAGATATCGTGGTTACGGATCTCGATGGGAGAATTCGAGATTTAATTAAGGCATCTGGAAGGGCGATTATGGTAGTTCATGCCCACGGTGACAATATGGACAAGCTCCCCCTCGTAACGCACTTCCCCGTAGTTCTGGGAACTTGCCAAACTGAACCCCTTGACATAATATACAACTTTGGAGGCTTTACCGATGGAGATAGGGCAGCGTTTTTGGCAGAAGAGCTTGGGGCTAGAGAGATAATCCTTGTAGGTTTTGACTTCTCAGGCCTGGTTGGAAAGTGGAGTAAACCTTGGTTAAAGCAACATACAACTGCATGGGAAGAGAAAAGGAAGAAGCTGGGTTTTGCGAGGGAACTTCTACAATGGCTTAAAGACAATGGTAAGGCAAAAATAACTTTTCGTTAGTTGTAAATAGTTCAAATTTTTGTCCAAAAATGATTTATATGAGGTGACACCTTTAAAATGCTGGGGTGATTCTATGAATTCCGCCGTTGTCATATTTCTGGCGGGTCTCATCTATGTTAGCCTGTATCACACCTATGGTAAGGCTCTCCAGAACAAGGTAGTAAAGGCAGATCCAAACAGGCCAACGCC
>QMUI01000115.1 GCA_003660485.1 Thermococci archaeon
ATTGCCCTTTAAGTTCTCAAAGATCGGAAGGTGGTGGCACAAAGGGGAAGAGATAGATATAGTAGCCCTAGGAGATGACAAAGCCCTCTTCGTCGAGGTAAAATGGAGGGAAATAAATAAAAAGGAAGCAAGGAGAGTTGTGAGAGAGTTAGAGAGAAAAGCTACCCTCCTAGACTTGAACGTTAAAGAATATTATGGAATATTTGCTAAGCGCATAAAAGAAAAGGATGAGCTTAGAGAGCAGGGGCTGTTGGCTTGGGATTTAGACGATTTAGACAAGGCCACCAAAATCTTTTAACTCCCGTTAATTCATTCCCGTGCATATGAAAAAGCTTTACGAGTTGCACCTCATAACCTCAGCCCTGAGGATTGTGGGTGATGCCATAGAAAGCGTTGCCCTACCTTGGAGTCTATTAAACAGGACAAATTCTCTCCTGAGCATAGGAGGCTTTGCACTGTTCTCGCATCTTCCCTGGGTTATCCTTCCACCAATCTTGGGGAGAACCCTCGATAAAACCAAGAGGAAGGTCAGGGTTGCATTCTTGGCTCTTCTCCTTCAAGGAGCACTCGCCCTAGCTATAATTCCACTATCGTCAAATCTAGTTGCCTTCTACCTGATAATATCTGGAATTTCTGCCCTGGACATCCTCCACCGCTATTATGGGCTTTCCTTGATAGCGTCGATGACCTTAAGGGAGGAGGAACTCCAAAGGCTCAACTCAACGCTAGCTACCGTTGGAAATGTAACGTCGTTAATAGCCTTTCCACTCGCAGGCTTTCTCTCCCTAAAGCTCGGGATAAAGGCTATGGCAATCGACTCCCTGCTCCTCACGATCGGTGCGCTTTCATTGATACCCTTCCTCAACCTTGAAGTGGGTAAGAGGGAAGCTGAAAGCCATGAAACCGTGAAATTTAATAGGAAGCTCGTCTTTGGAATCCTCACGGCAGTTCTAGTGTTTAACTTCGCGCTTGGATCCGCTAGAATATTCATATTCTCCAACCTAAGAAGGATTAAAGAGGGAGAGCTACTGTATGGAGTGCTAAAATCTGTAACAACCCTTGGCAGTCTAATTGGAGTGTCCGCGTTAGCATATATAACTCACAGGAGAAGTGTAGGAGTAAGTAGGCCTCTCCTGCTCGGGGTTGTGCTTCAAAGTTTAGCCTTGGCAATGCTCGGCTTTCCAATGTTAGCGGTTTTGTCGCTTTCCGTGTTCATCCTGGGGCTGGGAGGAGAGATATTAAACGTTTCACTCGACAGCATAATGCAGAAGTATGTTCCGCTCGAAAAGCTTGGAACAATTAGGGGGATTTTTGATGCCATTGCAACCCTAATAATTCCGATCTCACAAATTTTGGTGGCGTGGCTTATAGAGGGAGGAGTTCCCCAGGAAGTTCTATCACTAAGCCTCGGAGCCTTAGCTATAGCTTCAGGAACCTGGATGTACAGGGAAATTAAATGACGTTAGGAGTCAAGGAAGGAGATACAGCAGAGACTGGCGAGTTTCTAACGCGTATTTAGTTAAAGTATTACATACTAGGAGAGATAAATTCATAAACGCCAGAATAGTATTATCAACGATGACCCATGGATGAAGACCTTAAAAGGCTAATTCCACCCCTCATTATCTTTGTCCTACTGGTTCAGGTAGTCCACCTACACTTCGAAATCAGCGAGCTGAAAAATGAGATCAAAGGGCTCAAAAGCCAGCAAAGACAGTACACCCAGATCATCTGGAGTGAATACGGGAGGGACATTTATGCAACGATCGAATACCTTCAAAAAACTCGGCCCGATATAATGAAAATTCTAAGGAATGCGTCTTTAGCCGTGAGTGAGATCTCTACGCAAAACTTCCATGCAAGATATGATGCTAAGGAAGGCGTTTTCTGGGTGTGGTACGATCCCTACAGCTACATCGAACGAGACATCGTCTATATCGAGCTCACAGCGTATTATCAAAATGGTACTCGAGTGAAAGACTTCCCCGAGATCGAATATCAAGTAAACCACACAACGGGCGAAGTTCTTGGGGTATCTAGAAACACAGCTGAGAGAACCGTCGAAAGGGCTTACCTGAGATTACACAAGAACATAACGGCATCTATCGGTCTGAGGATTATTCAGGAGGCAAGCTGGCAATCTTTAGGCGTTTTTCCCGATGATGGAAAATGGGTTGTCGTGGAAATGAAGTGCGCATCAACAAAGAACATTTCCCTGTGCTGGTTCGTTATCGGCGAGGTCGATAAGAAAACGGGAATGCTAAGAAAACTGGAAGTTACTCGGCCCTTCCAAGAAAGTGACGAGAAAGAAGTTGAGCTGAGAATGATTAAAGAATCAAACTACAGCAATCCAACGGCACGAGAGATAAAACGGAGTATCCTAAACATGAGTGGCGGGCTACTACTCAACATTACGTTTCCAAACTCATGAAATTTGGAGAGATTTTGGCAGGAAATAAAGGAAGAACACTTACTCGCATCACATTTTCAAACGCATAAAGCTAAAAATCCCCTTGTGCTCACATGATTTTTGGGTTCCGCTTTCTTAGATTTTTACTCTTATTTTCCCAAAATATGGGAAAGAATGAAAATGATTTAATGCATCAGGACACACCTATTCGGAGGTGAGGCTCATGAAGATATTCCAAGTGACCAGAGAAAATCTCTCAGATTTTCAGGATCTCTACGTTGAATTCTTCCGCGAGCTCCGGGGAAAGCAGGGATGGGGCTTTAATGAGGGGGAGTTAAAGAGGGAGGCGAAAGAATACTTCGAGAGGGGAGACCTAATATTCATAGCGTACAAGGACGAACCTGCTGGATTTATAAGGTTATCTTCCAGAGAAGGCTGCTACTGGATTGAAGAGCTCTTCGTAAAGCCAAAATTCCGAGGACAAGGGATAGGAAAGGCATTAGTGAAACGAGCTGAGGAAGAAGTTAAAAAGCACGATGACGCACTTTACCTCTACGTCCTCCCCCAGGATAAAGATGCCATTGCGTTTTGGAAAAAGATGGGATATAGGATAGTGAACACGATAGAATTAATGAAAGATCTCAGCGATGAAAAAGTTCCTCTCAGGACAATAGAGATCCTGGGGGAGGAGTTCAAGATATTCAAGTGGAGCAGGGAGAAGTATACAAGGGAAGAGCTTGAATTCCTAGATTTACTAGAGGATTTCTACTCCAAGGGAGGAACCAAGGAAGAGTTTATATCAATCGTCAGCAGGGGCTTAAAGGAGTGGCTCTATGGATTAGAGGAGTGCGAAAGAGTACTTAAGGAATTTAATACACCAATAACTCCAAGGGAGCTATGGCTTTATTTAAATGCCGAGACCATTGAAAAAGATAGGTACACCCCTAAGGAGATACTCTCAAACCGATATCTTCTTCATGAAATTGAGGAGATAAAGTGTCTAAAGGAGAGGGGACTAAAGATTAGTAGGGAGGTAATAATTAATAACCCATGGATAGTATATGAATGCCATTTAAAAGCTATGGAAGCCGAACTGAAGGTGGCTAATGAAGAGTGGAGGAAAAAGAGACTTAAAGACCTAGGAAAATACCTTAAACAGCCTCTTCCTAAGGATTTGAAAGAGAAAATTGAAGGACTAATAAACAAATATAAAGCTTATAAACCGGATGTATGAAAAAGCCTTCACAATGCGCTGGAGTGAAATACCCAAGGGTGCTAAGGCGTACATGATATATCATGCACTCATAGAGCCCCAATTGATCGCTTGGCTACTCCTTCCCCTCTACATGATGCTCACGGGCTACAGCGTTCTCGACGTTGGAGTGCTCTTCACTCTGGTCAACGTAGCCCTAATCCCAGCGACGTACATCATAGGCCGGGCATTCAATAGGTGGGACATCAAGAAAGGATTAATGGTGATAGATGCCCTCGATGGGATAGCTTACATATTTTACGGCCTAGCCCAGGGAGCTTATGCTTCAATAATGCTCTTCCTCGGCAGGCTAATAGAAAAAGTGTCAACTATCCTATACCCACTTTACAGGGCGTACGAGCAGATAATATATCCGGAAGATAAATATGAGGAAATATTCGCGTGGCACCTGAGGATACCGGAAATCAGCAGGTTAATCTCCTATCCAATCCTGGGTTACATCTTCGGATACGTATTCTTTAAGCCTGAATACTATCGAGTGGCCTTCATGATCTTCGGCCTACTTTCAATCCCAACGATCCTCTACATCCATCTCTTCCTGCCCTCAGTAGGAAGGGAGGAGAGAATACAGCCGGAAGGATTTAAGTTCAGGGTTGGGGAGTTTAAGCTACTATTGCTTTTTGAAGCCCTGTTTACCCTATCTTGGGCCCTTGCCCCCACCTTTGTCTTGATAAACTACGTTGTCTTCACGTTACACAAGACAATCTTTGAGGTTACCCTGATAGAGTGTGCGAACAGCATAGCAATGATCCTGGGGACTTACCTTAGTGAGAAGTTCCCAAAGGAAAGGGGTTTCATTGCAATGTCCCTGGGCATGTTCATCTCAGCCCTGTACGCACTCATAATGGCC
>QMUI01000116.1 GCA_003660485.1 Thermococci archaeon
AACGGTTCCGTTCGTGACTATGAACGTAGTGAAGCCCCTCTTATGGAACTCCTCAACTAAATCCCCCATGTAGGGATATAGCATTGGTTCTCCCGACAAACTAATTGCTGCATGCCTTGGATACCATGCCTCCTCGAACTTCTTCTTATCCACCTTTGGATTACCCTTGTATCCCACCAAGAGCTTTCTTTGTGCCTTGATGCTCTCCTCAACTATGAACGCTGGATCATCCCAGGGCTGAGGCAGTTCAGTTCCCAGGAATGTTTCCATTGGGCGCCAGCAGAATATGCAGTTGTGGGTGCACCAAGCTAAAACCGGGGTCATCTGAAGGCACCTGTGCGAGTGGATTCCGTAGAACTTCTGCTTGTAGCAGAATCTCCCCTCTGTTAGGCTCTTCTTGAGCCAGTGACATAGCTTAACTCCGCTGTGCCTTCCCACTAGTTCGTAGTGTTGCTTCCTAAAGAGGTTGGCTATCTCGGGTGGCATGTTTGGGTTAGCTTGAACCGTAATCTTTCCTGGCTTTATATTCATCCCTCTCACCTCCTTTGTGGGCTGGGAGTCTCGCCCTTTAGGGCGGGGAGGAAAGCCCGCTACGTAAGGTTTTTTATTCCTCATGAGGGCACTCTGACCGTGCCCGGTGACGCCCACCTGCCCGATGAATCACGGGCGACGGTGCGGAGCTATAGGAACCCCCGTTCAGGGGAGGAGGTCAGCTCCGATTAGGCTCGCCTAACTCATGGTGAATTTCATTATTTAATTTTTAAAAATCTAATGTGAATTGAACTTCATAAAAAATGTGTTAAAGAGGTCCCCCAATGATACCTTTGGTGGTGCCCGTGAAGATCCTAATCTTAAGTGCCGACCAGTTTGAGGATGTTGAGCTGATATATCCCTACCATAGGCTCAAGGAGGAGGGACATGAAGTTGTAGTTGCGAGCTTTAGGAGGGGAGTTATTACCGGAAAGCATGGGTACACGGTGAATGTTGACTTAGCCTTTGATGAGGTCAATCCCGATGACTTCGATGCCCTAGTTCTGCCTGGAGGGAGGGCTCCAGAGCGCATAAGGCTGAACGAAAAGGCAGTAGAAATTGTAAGGGAGATGTTTAGCGAGGGCAAGCCAGTTGCGAGCATCTGCCATGGGCCCCAGGTACTCATTTCTGCTGGAGTTCTCAAGGGCAGGAGGGGAACGAGCTACCCTGGAATTAAGGACGACATGATAAATGCTGGCGTCGAGTGGGTAGATGCTGAAGTTGTCGTTGACGGCAACTGGGTAAGCTCGAGGGTTCCTGAGGATTTGTACGCATGGATGAGAGAGTTCGTTAAACTACTTAAGTGAATAACAAAAAAGTTTATATCCTTCTACGTTTTTTCATCTTTGGTGGTTGTATGAGGAAAGGTAGCTTTCTGGGCTTCCTGATATTAACGCTTTTCCTTGCTATTGTTATTGTAGGGGTTGTAGTTGGCGCGTTGGCTCTTAAGTACCTTGACACTCATGAAATTAAGATTTGTAGTTGTGACGGTTGTGAGAAAGTACCTACCGGTTCCATAAAGACAGTGGGGAAGTACAATGCAACGGCAGTTGAGATTGCGAAGATAGTTGGGGAGGTTATAATTAAGCCAGGGAACTCCTCAGCCATCGTGAAGAGCAACTTGCCAATTGAAGTTTCGCTAAACGAGGGTGCCCTATTTATAACGTGTTCAAACTGCTCCGAGTATAAGAATGGGAAGATAATCATAGAGGGGAACATCTCTAGGCTTAAGGTCGGCAAGCTCCTTGGAACCTTGGAGATCTACGCTCCTCTGAAGGAGATCAAAGTGGATAGCATTCTTGGTGATCTCGAGGCCTACTCCTACATAGACGAGTTTAGGGCGGAGGATGTTCTCGGTGAAGTAAGTATAAAGGTCAGGAAGAGTGTGGAAATAGAAAAGGTACTGGGAGAAGTCCACATTAAGGTGCCTCGGGGATATAAGGCTGAGCTCAATGTTGAGAAGGTTCTTGGTGAAGTTCATAACTCTTCGGAGGGGGATAAAGGTAAAGTAGAGGTGAGAATTTCAAAAGTTTTGGGTGAGCTGAGCGTTGAGAACGAGTAATATAGTTAGGGCGTTCATCCTGGGAAGCTTAGTAGAGGTTGCGGTTCCGAAGCCAGGGAACGTTTCGAGACTTAGGGATTTCCCCGACTTGACTTTTTACCACTTTCTATTTGCTAATACCTCCCTTATTGCCCCTTACATGGAGGCCGCCAAAAGGGGAGAACTCCTTGGTGAGGGCATGATTGAGGAGAGTAACGTTGGCTTGGGTCAGCTAATACTCATGGCCATTAGGGAGTCAAAAAGGTGGCAAGATTCAAATCCAAATTTTGGTGTTGTGGCTCTCAGCATTCCCCTAATAGTTTCCCTTTCCAGTGGAAGACCAATAGAAAAGGCCGGACTTTATGCCTCCAAGCTTATAGAGAGGTCAACTCCGTACGATTCGGTAAATTTCTACAAGGCGATAAGGATTGCGAACCCCAAAGGCCTCAGCGGTGGAGTTAAGTACGATGTTTATGATGACTCATCCTTTGGTGAACTCATCAGGGACAACATTAACCTCTACAAACTCGCAGAGATCAGCTGTCCCAGGGAGATGATATTCTGTGAGTGGCTCAATGGATACTCAAAGGTTTATGAGACCTTGAATATGCTGGAGGGGTTTATCGGAAATGTGAATATTGAAGGGGCAGTGCTTAGGACTTTCTTAAACCTCTTGGCCCGGTATAGGGATACTCTAATAGAGAGAAAGGCTGGTGCTGAAGAGGCGGAACTCATCAGGAGAAAGGCCGAGCTTGTGGTGAGGGGTGAATTGGGCTTAGATGAGTTCTCAAATTTTATGGCCGAGAAAGGCGACTTAAGGAATCCAGGTAGCCTTGCCGATATAATGGCAGTTGCCTTATCACTGCTCTTCTTGAAAGGGTACAGGCTTGAAGGGTCATTTTTGTATAAAAGTTAAGCCATTACCTTCTCCTACTTTCCCGATATAGTTCCCACCTGGGTAGGGAGTTATATTCGTTATAGGAACCCTAAATGTTCCCAGGATTTATGGCTATGACTGCATGTCCTATTATTAATAATTCATTATTGCTCCATTGGCCCATATCTCAATCGGAGCCCTAGAAATTCCGAAAAGTTTATATAGTTTTAGAGCCCAAATTCCAATGAAAGAACTTGTAGGAGGTGTGGATGATGGCCGAGTTACCAATTGCTCCAGTTGACAGGCTTATAAGGAAGGCTGGTGCTCAGAGAGTTAGCGAGCAGGCAGCAAAGCTTCTTGCTGAGCACCTCGAGGAGAAGGCCCTTGAGATTGCAAGGAAGGCCGTTGACCTTGCAAAGCACGCTGGAAGAAAGACCGTTAAGGCCGAGGACATCAAGCTCGCAATTAGGAGCTGATCTCTTTTCCTTTAGTATTATTTTTAAACTGATTTTCAAACTCTTTCTCGTGGTTGAGGTTGCGGTAAGGATAACAAGGAGAAATCATAACGCTTTTGTTCACCTGTTGGCTGCCTTAGAGAGTCAAGGCTACGACTTAGCTGAGGTTCTCGTCACGAAAGACTTGGAAGAGATAATAAGGGCTGAGCCTAAGGTAATCCTTTACTCCTTTTACTCCCAGGAAGTTGATGAGGTAAAGAGGGAGATTGGAATTTTGAGAAGCAAAGTGGATGCGGTATTCGTTGCTGGTGGTTACCACGCGATGGCCATGCCAAAGCACACCCTTAAAGTTCTTGGCTTTGATATAGCGGTTATAGGGGAAGGGGAGGAAGCCCTCTATAACCTTTTAATGATCCTAAAGAGACATGGTTATCAAATTGGCAAGTACTTAACCTCCGTTAGGGGGCTTGCCTTCTACCTTGGTGATGATTTCATTTTTACGGGCTTTGCTAAAGTTGAAGACTTTTGGAAGTTTCCTCCTTACCCCGAGGGCTTGAGGTTAATCTCTCCAATGGAGATCAGCAGGGGTTGTCCTTTCGGTTGTTATTATTGTCAGACCCCTTACGCCAAGGGCTTCAGGATGAGGCACAGACCTATAGACCAAATTGTTAGGTACTCGAGGAGAATGAAGGATATGCGCTACATCACTCCAAACGCCTTTGCCTACGGTAGTCCTGGGGCAATTCTTAAGCTGGAGAAGCTTGAAGCCCTTCTTAGGGCTCTCCAACCCTTAAGGAGGGAAGGGAGGA
This sequence comes from Thermococci archaeon, assembly GCA_003660485.1. Taxonomy (GTDB): domain Archaea; phylum Methanobacteriota_B; class Thermococci; order Thermococcales; family Thermococcaceae; genus Pyrococcus. The sequence goes on from QMUI01000116.1 coordinate 4,213, forward strand.
GGCTGTTCTATGGCACATTTCCGAGTGAGGTGAGACCGGAGTTCGTCACTAGGGAGACTGTTGAGTTATTAATAGATTATACAGATACTAAGAGGCTTGCCATTGGAGCACAGAGTGGGGACGATGCAATGCTTAAAGCAATGCATAGGTTACACAGGGTTGAGCACGTAGTTAATGCCGTTGAGCTAGCCTTGGAGTACGGTTTGGAGCCTGTAGTTGACTTCATAGTGGGCCTTCCTGGTGAGAGCGAGGAGAGCCAGAGGAAGAGCATAGAGTTGATGAGGTGGATAATGAGGAAGGGT
>QMUI01000117.1 GCA_003660485.1 Thermococci archaeon
CGATGACCATTAAACCACCCCTTAAGCAAGAAGTTGAAACGTCTACAACTACAACCACTATAACCACAACTATTTTTAAGACGGAAACTGTAACCCCAGTTGTTAAGGAAGGTAAGAAGATAGATAAGGGACTCATAGGGCTAATTATTGTATTCGTTATTACCTTAGGGATAAGCTCATACCTTGCCTTCTTTAGACCAATCGTTGTGGAGGACAAAATCGGGAGGTACTACTTCATCAAAATTAAAGCGCCACGCTTGGCTCCATTGAAAGAGTTCAAGTATGAAAAACTGGCAACCGTGGAAGAAGCCTGGGCTGAGAAGGGGACAGTAAGGGTTGAAGGGAATATTGTAATATGGCAAATTGACAAATTAGAACCAGGAGAGGAGGCTACTCTCCATCTGATCCTCGCATAGTCAACATGTATATTTTCTTCGCAATATCCGATCTACCCCCCAATTTTTTATATAACCTATAAAGTTCCCTAACCTTAAGCTTGAGTTTTTCAGTCTCTGAAGAGCCCTTAGAATACCCCACTAATAACCTACTTGCAAGAACCCCCAACTCAAGTAAAGCATTGTCAGCCCTGCTTATTGGGGTTGGAATAGCCTTGACCATACCAACATAGACCGGCTCAAAAACACAATCCAGAGCTTTGCTTCTGCCCAAAGAATCAACTACTACTATTTTTTTACATTCTACGTATCCTTCAATCCAAGGATATCCTTTAATTCTTCTAATCCTGACTTCCTGGGAAGGTAAAAACTCTATCCTAGGAAATATGTTAAAAGCTACGGAAACAAGGAATTCCGCATCTGGTATTATTTGGATAACTGCTTCTGTATTCCGTAGTAAATCCCGATAGCTTTTCCCTTCAAAGATCCTAAAGAATAGACAGTTATTTTTCCTACGCACACCAACGGGGGTTAAGTTAGAAGAAGTAACGAGGAGAGTCTCATACACCTTACCTTCCTGAGGAAACAACCGCCTGATCATTTCCTCGCAACTTTTGCCAATTCGTTGGAATCAACAACTATAACTTCTCCAATGCTCTTAACTGCCCTCATGGGGATTACAAGCAATCCATCTTCCGTTACAACGAAGGAGCTTAAGTCTAGATCTTCATCTGGATCCGCAAGAATTGCAAGTATCTCCCCCTTTTCTCCCTGGCTACCATCTTCATCGAAGAGTATGTCATAGATCCACCCAAGTCTTACTCCCGTGTCCGTAATTAGCTCAACATCCCTCAACTTAGAAGCCCTTATCCTGACCATTGCACATCCCTAAAAGTTGTTAAAATAGAAGTATAAAAACATTTCAGTACTTCTTGAGCTCTGGAATAACCTCCTCAAGCTCCTTCTTGAGCTCAGTGGCTATCTTATCAAGGAAGCTCCTGCCCTTTGGGGTAATAACCCTGCCCTTACCTGGGACTTTCTCAACGAAGCCTGCAGCTTCCAACTGCTGGAGGGCCTTCCTTATTATACTACCCCCAGCCTTGTAGAACCTCTCCGGAGCGTGTCCCCTGTTCTTCCTTCCACCGTAGTACGTCCTGAGCCTTTCGATACCAACTGGACCGTCGATGTAAACCCTCCTAAGGATTGAGGCTACCCTGTAGTACCACCAGTCCTCCTGCTCTGGAAGCCTCTCCTTGTGTCTTCCGGTCTTAACGAACGGCGCCCACTCCGGAGGCTTTATCTCGGGGATTTCCTTAAGCCTCTGAGCGACCCTCTCAACCAAAAGATCACCGGGAACATCATAAACTGTCGCCATTCTTCAACCCCTCCCTCTTTTGAATTTCTTCCTGAACTCAAGGATATCAAGCTTGATCTTGCGAACGGGTTCTTCTTTAACCTTCTTCTTTGATTGCTCCTTCATCTGGAGCCTCTTTAAATACCTTTCCCAACCCTCTCTCGGCTTGAATAATATAAACCTTTTGCCCCTAACTTCCAAGAGTTCACTATCAGTTAGCTCCGCGACCTTTTCGGCTATCTCCTTCCTAGTCATTTTTGTTGCAATTAAAGCTCCTTTTCTAATCTCGACTTTGAGAACTCCAGTCCTCGCTAGTTGTGTCTCTATCTCCTTTATTACGCTCTCCTCTAATCCCCTCTTCCCAATCCATGCTCTAGGTTCAATATCATAATATCTCGCCCTAAGGGCTCGCCTAACTTTCCCAGGAAGTCTCTTAGTGACCATAATCTCTCACCTGAGTTTCATGGAATTCATGGGCTTTTTAAAGGTGTCGCAAGAAGATAGACACTAAAACTTCATTAACAATTTAAATGGCTCCAAAAAGGAAAATTTAAGAAAAGGAGCTTATTGTAGAGTTAAAACCGCCCAAGCACGCAAAATAGCGTCGTTCTCTCCAGGATTTCTGTCGTCTGTTCCGTCTCCTTCTATTGGGACTGGAACATGAACACCACTTGGCGAAACTTTCTCAGTTTGCACGTATACTGCAAGGCTGTAGTATTGCGGGTCAGGGTTAATATCATATAAATCATTCTCATTCCATGTATCTTCATCATAGGCAGCTATAGCAACTATAAACATATCTCCGCTGTAATCATCTGGAACGTCTATATAGTATGGACCTAAACCTGTTAACTTCACTGCATCTATAACTGGCTCTGTTTGGATCCTACCGAGTTCAACATTTCCAGACTCATCATAAACCGCAATGACGAAATATGGATCCCCATATCCACTTATGGCATCAGCCTTAGATACTTCTAAGAATTCCTCAATGTACACTTCAACTACTGCATTACCAGTCGGAGCTAAGTCTTTTCCATCTATCACTCCATCTCTATCAGAATCACGATCATTGGGGTCAGATCCAAAAACTTTTACCTCATCGTAGTCTGATAGTCCATCTCTGTCAGTGTCACTTAGTTTTGGATCAGTATTAAATACTTTCACTTCATCATAATCTGTTAAACCGTCTCCATCCGTGTCCTTGGATTTAGGGCTAGTTTGTAGACTTCTTGCTTCATAGTAATCTGTTAGGCCATCTCCATCTGTATCTTTAGATCTTGGATTGGTGCCGTTTCTCCCTACCGCTTCATTTTGTATAGAGGTGTGTCACTTTGTATCAGCGGTAGGGAGTTCCATCTCAGCCATCTGGACTTTTCAATCCAGATGGCTTCACTGGTGGCTGTCGAGGCCAACGGCACGGGCCTCCCATCTAAGGAAAACCCTCCAGAGTTCAGGGCAGAGCCCCCATCACTCTGAAGGGCCTTCAAAAGCAAGTTCCACACAGCAAGAACGTCCCGGTGCCAGACCTCACCACCAGCAGTGCAAACGCCAAAACGACCGTCATACGCGACGGGAGCATTGTGAACTGGACAAACCCTCGAAGTGTTCTTTGGGTTTACCTTTATCACGGGGACACCATACTCTCTTGCTTTTTCCTCGATAGCCTTCTGAATTCCGAGGAGGGCGGACTGGTAAATTCTATGCCTCAACTGTCTATCCCTAATCTTTTCGAGCATTCTCTTTGGAGTGTTCTTTGGGAGTTTCTCTAAAACAATGCCAGCATTCCTCTTCTTAGCTTCAACCACGATAATCTTAGCCAGCTTACTCCTAATATCCTCCTTCCTACCTTTCTCATGAAACTTCTCAAAGATACGCTTCTTCACCCTGTTCCTCGAACCGTAAAGCCTATCCCACTTTTCCTGAACTCTTTTTCTGCGATAATAATAACCCAGAGTAATCTTCTTCTGTCCAGTCTCAAAGATTATTGGCTTGTAATCAATTAGAGCGGTGACATTATCCTCATTCACGTCAATTGGAATCCAATTTTTGGGTTCATACTCCCCTACATCCCTCTTAAACACTAGGTAAACGATAAGCCTCCTCTCCCTCTTGTCAAGCTTTATCCTCGGCGTGATACCTTGCAACCTCCCAAGAATTCCTATACCTCCAATAGTGCTTGTGCGGTTCGAGTGGAACCTCAACCCACCCCTTGTGCGTTGCAATCCTAATAAAGGCATAACCGAGTCTAAATAATTTTTCATCAAGCCAGATTGAAATGTTCCTGACTTCTGGGTAATCCTTCCTTACCAGCCCCCTCCTCTTTTTTCTGAGGAAGCCCTTCACCCTCTCAACAGCATCCTGACAGACCGTGTAAGAGTAATGGCTCGGGAGTTGGGGATACAAGCCCCTGAGAAAGTCGTAATTCCTCACCCTCAGCATTACGTAAGATGTTACCTCATCCTCGACTGCGTAAGGCAGGAGTTGGATTAACATTTCCCGATACATTCCCTCCAACTCGACAAATATTTTGAAAACCTTTTTCGGAAGCTTTTCGGATTTCAGCACTACAGTCCTCTTGATGATCATTCATCCTCAACCTCTTTCAATAGCTGCTTGAAGCCTTGGACGAGTTTTTTCTTCTTGTGAGAACGCAGTCCATACAGTTTTCCGGCAAATGAAGTTATGATTGCAATCAAGTCTTCGACGAGTTCTTGCTGAGCATCCTTCTTTTCCTCCCCGTGTATTGCTTCAATCC
>QMUI01000118.1 GCA_003660485.1 Thermococci archaeon
CTCGAGAATCTCGCTAGCTAATTCGGGATCGTAGGAGTTTAGATGCATCCAGTTTATTGTAACCGACCTCTTGGGATAAAAGGTGAGCAGGTCTTTTATTTTACCAAGATATAGGGGCTCCTCTTCTTCAGTGTACTCCCTGAAGAACTTAACGAACCTCTCTATCATCTCTTCCCTTTCCATTCTCACTCACCGATCCACTCGTTCCTTATCTTAGAAATCTGGAGGTATATCCTCTTCTCTTCTGGAGAAAGCCTCGCAAGAATTTCCATGCTATTGGGCCTTAACCTAACGGCCTCAAGGATTTTCTTAAACCTTATCTCCTTGAGCATCTTGTACTTCTTTTTCAAATTTTGAAGCTTCGTCAACTTAGTCTGTATAACATCTATATTCCCTCTGCTGACCTGCACGAATTTCTCGAGGTAATAGATGTAGAACTCAGCCCTCTCGTATAGAGCTTCAGGAATTGGAGAAAGGGGAGGATTTTTCCTTTCCTCCGATAAAACCCTATCTATCTCGCCGATTACTTTATCAGCTTCATCAATGACCTCAACTATCCCCATCTCCCAAAGCTCTCTGGCCTTCCAATCCTCTAGGAGAATCATATCTCCCTCTTTCCAGTTTCCGAATGATTTAAGAACCTTGACGGGTATCAAGGCCTTGCCCGTTAGCATTAACTCTTCACCCAGCGTACTCGAACTTCCCCTTCTCGTCTTAAAGCCCTTACGTTAGGTCTCCACATGTGCAGTAGTGCTCATATGCGAGCGTTTCAAGCTCTTCGAAGCCTTCCCCAGTTTTCGCTGAGAGGTATATTACCCTAACTGGAGGTGAAACCTCAGGTAGCATTGTGCACATCTTATAAGCTAACAAACCTTGGGTTGAAGGATCAAACTTAAGATTCGCGGTTAGATATCCTATGTCCTCAAACATCCTCTTGTGCCTTTCCAGCTCTTCCCTATCAAGGAGATCTACCTTGTTTAGTGCTGGAATTGTGGTCGCTCCAAGCCTCATATCTATCAAAAGAGCGAAGAATCTTACGAAGCAGTAATCATGAGGCTTCTTCAGGATCTCTGGGTCGGAGAGGTAAACAACCAGAGGGTAGGGAAGGTTTTCCATTAACTTAACTCCAAACTCATGGAATAGGAAGGTCTCCATTTGACCGGGTGTATCTATTAAAACGTAATCGTTTTCCTCCTCAAGTTCGAGTATCGCATTCAGATAATTATCAAACTCCTCCATTAGCCTATCATAGCTCTCCACAATGGCGCCATTTGGTCCATATCCCTCTTTCATTATCTCCTCAACCGTGACTGACTCCCTCACATCAAGATCTGGTTTGTAGGGAAGGGTTTTTACTCCAGTGTCCAAGTTGACGTACGCGACTCTATGATTCTCCTCTAGGTACTTACCAAAAGCTCCTGTTAGCGCCGTTTTTCCACTTCCCGCCGTTCCCAAGAACGCTATTATCATGGCCCCTCCCAAGTTGACTAAAATTAGGTGAGCCTAAAAAGTTTTAGTACATTATCCTGGCCTTTATTCCGGCGAGCTTGTCAACTTCCTCGGCGAGCTTAACGAAGGCCTTTGCCCCCTCGCTTTCGGGCTTGTACTTTACAGCAGGGATTCCTTCTAGGGTTCCTTCCCTAATGGCGGGATCTTCTGGTATGATCGCCAGTAAGGGAACTTCCATAACCTCTTCCGCGGCCTCTGGAGGTATGTCCTTCTCGGTTCTCCCATACCTGTTAAGAACGAACCCTAAGATTGCAAGCCCCGCCTTTTTTAGGACTATCCCGACTTTCATCGTATCGGTAAGGCACGATATTTCGGGATTCGTGACGAGCAGTGCCTCTTCACCACTCAGCATCGCGCTCATTGCATCTAGCTGCAGTCCAGCGGGACAGTCTATTAGGATAAAGTCATACTCCCCCTTAAGGGATTTTATTACATCGGGCAACTTTCTTGGGTCGGCTTTTATTACATGCTCCCAGTCAACGGCCCCAGGAAGAACGTAGACGTTTTCAAATTGCGTCATGTAAATTGCATCTTCTATTTTCGCTTCTCCCGCCAATACGTCATGAAGTGTAACGTCAGCATCATCAACCCCGAGAACTAAACTAAGGTTTGCCATCGTTAAGTCGCCATCAACCGCAAGCACTTTTTTTCCTCTCTCTCCAAGAGCCACAGATAGATTAGCAGTTACGGTGGTCTTCCCAGTCCCTCCCTTGCCCGAAACTATTGAGACTATCCTTGTCATGTCTAAAAACCTCCTATTACCTTTCATTTCCAAAAATTTATAATTTTTCTCTCATTGAATTTTTCATCGAAACGCTAAGTTTTTAAGTTAAGTGGTATAATGCCCATCATGATACTTGGAGTATTGTTTGCCCTGATTTCGGCCTTTTGCTGGGGAACAGCTTCAGTATTAATTAAAATTGGCTTAAGGAATAAAACTCCAATAATTGCCAATCAAATAAGGTTACTGTCCTCTTCTCTGATTTACCTCATTATTTTCACAATTGGGGGCAATTTCCAGGAAATAGGAAGGATGCCACTGAGATATCACATTATAGCTTTCATCTCGGCTCAATTTGGATTTGTTATAGGAGATTATTTCTACTTTTCTGCTCTTAAGTCATTAGGAGTATCAAGAACGGTTCCAATAACATCCACTTATCCCCTTTGGACGTTAGTGTGGGCGTACATATTCTTAGGAAGAGAGATAACCCCAAGGATAATCATTGGTGCATTAATGATAGTTTTCGGAATAATTATCGTAAGGCAGACCGAAGTTGAGGAACATGCCGATCCAAAAGGGATTTTGTATGCCTTCCTAACGCCGATATCCTGGAGTATTGCCATAGCCCTAATGGACTGGCTCTCAAATAAGATTTCTTCTCTTACCTTGGCTGGATTAAGGATACTATACGCAACTCTCGGCCTGACTGCTACCTCTATAAGAATTTTCCCCGAAATTAGAAAAGTTACCCCCACGGAAATGGCAATAATATCAACTGCAGGCATGCTTGGACTTGTCATTGCCCAGTACACGTTCGTATCTTCTGTGGCCATGCTAGGGTCTCAAATAGCAACCCCAATCACCGCTATAAATCCAATAATATCAACACTACTCGCAATTCTCCTTCTTAAAGAGCCTCCAAACTGGAAAATATGGGTAAGTTTAGGATTGATAGTTCCGGGTATATGGCTGTTGACAGCCTAATCAAACTTTACCTTCTTTAGTACCCTAACTATAAATGTTTTCCCGCTCTTTTCCCTAACTACAATGCCTTTCTTCTCGAGGCTTTGAATAATCCTGCTAATGGTCGGTCTGGAGTAACCCACTATCTCCGGTAATTCTTCCTGCTTTATCTCTCCCCCATTTTCAACGATTGCCTTTAAAACAACGATTTCTTTTTCGTTTAATGATTCAAACAACTCCTGTTTTCTTTCAGCCCGCTTCTTATTTAAATAAACTATAAATGGACCCATGATGAGGAATGCAACCAACATCCCCATTATGAAAGATAAGCCAGCCCCCTTACCAGATGTCAGTGGAGTGGTGGTAGTGTTAGTTTCTATGGGAAGTGGCTCTATATCTCTCCCAATCCAATAAGTTTCATATCCCATCCCCTCCAAGGTCTTCTCAATTGTTTCATTTAAACCGAGACCAACCAGAATGACCATATTCGGATGAAGACTCTTTATTCCAGCCAACGCTACGGGAGAAAGTTGATTCTCCCATGTTAACAACAGAGGATACTTATACTCCATGGCGAATTTTGCAGCTGCTAGTGTAGACCCATAGTCCCAAGCACTAGCAAGCACAACAACTTTGCTCCCATTTGGGTAGAAATGTAAGGCCAGTTTTTCTGCTGTCTCCGCTCTATCTGCCCCGCCAATTCTTACAACTTCAAATCCCATATTCTTGAGCTCATTCTCAATATTTATGCTCACTGCATTTGCACTTCCAACGATAAGGATTTTATTTCTGCCAAGTTGGATATATGAGTATAGCTGAGCTTTCGTTACCTTATCTAACTTCTTAGGATTTACTGGCAGAATTGGAACATTTATTAAGTGGGAATATGGAAGAGCTATCAAGTAATCTATTATGTCATCGTTCCTTACAATTATTAAATCGTATTGGGGGTAAGATGCATATACATACCCCAGGAAGATGGACATGAGAATTACTGAAACTAAAACTCTCCTCACTTAAACTCCCTCCTCTCTAACCCCAAGGTTTTTAAACTATTTAAATTTTCATGCATCGGGCTAAGGGGGAACCCGATGAATCCCGCTGATGAAAGTGGAGGTGGGAGGAAATGGCGACGTTCAAGTTGGTTATATCTGACCCAAAGAGCGGGATAGCAAAGCAGATTGAAATCACTGGAGATGCTGCAGAGAAGCTCATAGGAAAGAAGATAGGAGACCAAATACCAGTTAAAGAGCTTGGAA
>QMUI01000119.1 GCA_003660485.1 Thermococci archaeon
GCTCCATTGGGATTGCTATCCCCCTAGGCTTATCAATCAACTGGCACACCCTTTTAAAGGTCATTGTAGCATGGGTAGCATCACCAATATTGGCGGGAGTTTTCGGTTTTCTATTATTTAAAATGTACTCAAGGGTTTTTAGAAGAATAAAGAGCATCAGGAAGCTTGAAATTGTATACAAGTGGGTGGCCATAACTGGAGGGGCCTACATGGCATTCAACCTGGGAGCTAATGAAGTTGCTAATGCTGTCGGCCCTCTTTTAGTGGTAGATTTATTCAACCCTAGGATAGCTGGAGTTTTTGGAGCACTGAGTCTCTCCTTAGGCACGATTACTTTCAGTTATGGAGTTATGAATACTGTAGGTAAAAAGATAGCAAGTCTAGACCCAGTTACCGCGTTCTCTGCTCAATTTGGCTCTGCAATGTCTGTGAGCCTCGCCAACTTCTTTGGGCTTCCGGTGAGTTCAGGCCAAGCAATAATTGGTGGAATAATTGGGGTTAGTCTGAGTGCTAAAGAGAAAATCAAAAAGGATACTGCTATTGATATCCTTATCGGCTGGACTCTTACGCCCATCCTGGGTATTGTCCTCGCATATGCCCTAACCCTTCTGTTCCTCCATTTCAAGCTAATCTCTTGACCTCAACTCCCAACTTAGTTAGATGCCTTATCATCCCAGTCTGGATATAGGCCTTTATTCTCGCTCCCTCACTGTAGTCTATATCAAGTAGCTCCCCAACGGAGTGAATTATTGCTATAACCCTGCCGATTTTCTCTGGATCTTTGACGGTGATCTCAAACTCCTGAAACTTTGGAGAAAGCGCTATTGCCTTTTCTATTGCACTGTACAGCTCTTTAAGCTTTTTCTCTTTTGCAGAGATCTTGACAACATCTATTAAGTTTGTCCTCCCATTTACGATCTCTCTAAGCAGGAGAGCTTTTTCTTCGGCGTCTTTCTCTGGAATTAAATCCGTCTTATTCAACGCAACTATCATGGGTCTGTCTAGTGCTTTAAGCTCCCTGAGGACGTCAAGGGAAGCAAAGAACTTCCTCCTAATTTCGGGCCACGGCTCGCTTGCGTCGAGAACCAGGACTATTATGTCAGCCTTAACTATCTCCTCAAGTGTTGAGTGAAATGCTTCAACGATGAAAGGTGGAAGGTTGTCAATAAAACCAACGGTGTCAGTTATAAGCAACGTCTTTCCGTTGACCTTAAACCTCCTCGTTGTCGTGTCTAGGGTGGTGAACATTTGGTTTTTGGCCTCTATGTTCTCTCCAGTTAGGGCATTTAAGAGCGTTGACTTTCCAGCATTCGTGTAACCGGCTAAGGCAACAAGGACAAATCCTTCTTCCTCTCTCTTCTTTCTTCTAATCTCTCTTTCGGCTCTTATCTTCTCGAGCTCCTCCCTTATCTTGCCCATTCTGTATCTGAGATGCTTGAGGTACTGATGAACCTGATACTCACCCATACCTCTGAATCCCGCTCTATCTCCCATCTTTATCCTTCTAATTGCCTCCTTTACAAGGGGAAGCTCGTACTGGAGATTCGCGAGCTCAATCTGGAGTTTTGCCTCCTTTGAATGGGCTCTCTTCTCAAATATCTCAAGAACGAGTTGCCACTTGTCAATTATATCCACTCTCAGTTCCTTCCAGAGATTGTAAGCTTGAGAAGGCGTTAATCGGTTAGCGAACACTACTTTGTCTGGCTTTAACTTCTCAATGAGCCTTTTTATCTCCTCAAGCTTACCCGGCCCAATGTTGTAGCGTGGATGCTCCTCTCGTACCTGTTCAACTATCGTAAGAACTTCATAACCAGCACTCCTTAAAAGCTCCTCGAACTCCTCTCTACTAACCCTCTCTCGCCTTGATTTCCTTACCACGCCGATAACTCTCATCAAAATTTAGGAGGATTTTAAGGTTTAAAGGTATTTCTACTCAGCTATTGGAGGTCTAGCTCTTCTAAGGAAAATCTCCTCCTTTTCCCTGGCCTCTTTAACTCTTATAAGTAGCTCCTCGATTTCCTGATCTTCATGCTTAATCTTTAATGTTGTAAGAATCCCCTCAAGAAACCCGTAAATTCCAGCCCTGGCGAAGTGTTCTCCCCTTGTCTTTTCCAGTCCTTGGTTCAATAACATGAACTTATCTATCGCCTCCACTAAATTCTCTTCTCCCAACCTCTCGCACAGGGATTTTACTTCTTTAACTAACTCCATCTCAACTCACCTTTCTGGCCCTTATAACAACGAAGCTACCCTCTCCATACCCCTCTTTTATCGGCTCCACTTCCCCTATCTCATCTAACTTGTGGAATAAAGTCTGAACAATCCTGTCAATGACGAATCCCTGTTTCTTCAATAGCTCAATTAGTTCCTGGGTTGAAAAGAACCTAGCTTCCCTATAGAATAAACTTTTATTCTTCTTCTCCTCGTATTCCTTGCCTATTGGACTTTCCCTGTCCACGAACCCTATGATAAGGTAGCCTCCAGGTTTCAGAACCCTATAAGCCTCTTCTATCGCCTTTTCAGGATCATCGACGAAGCATATCGTTGTGACCATGAGGATGCAGTCGAGGGAGGAATCTTCAAACGGCAAATCTTCAGCAACCCCAGGGATTATTTTTATTCCCCTCTTCTCCGCTACCTCTGCCATTTTCCTAGAGGGTTCAACACCCACCTTTATCCCCAGGGGAGCGGCAAACCTTCCCGTTCCCACCCCAACTTCAATGCATTCCCCTTCAGGAAGAACCTCTTTTACGGCATTGAGCTCGCTCAAATATGCTAACCTATTCCTCTCGAACCAGCTCTCGTACTTGTCCCTGTGTTTCTCAAATGGCTGAATCTTTGGCATGACTCAACCCTCCAGCTCGTCTTTAAACCTGTCCATATCAATCCCCTTTTCTAGGCCATAGAGGTAAGCCAGAATCTTATTGTCAAGATTCCCATACCTCTCTCTCAACTTTTTCACTTCCTCGAGAACCTCAAGCTCGGTGACTCCTAGCTGTTTGGCTATATATTCCACCATCTCTCCAAAAACATCCCTCTTCCCTTCTTCCTCCTCAATTAAGTCGGTGTGAACGATAAGCCCTTCTGAGGTCTCCTCTACAACTCCCTCTTCTATGGCCTCGCTTATAAGTTGCTTAGCTTCACTAACCCCCATAATGCCAAGTTTAAACGTCAAGATGCCAACTAGCTCACTCTTGCTTTGGAATACTTCATCGCCCTTAAGCTTCACGGCCTCCAAAAGTGGCCTGTACTTGCCCAACCCCATCCCCAGGGATAAATCTCTTTTAAGGCAAAAAAGCTTTCTCTATCGGTGAGGTCTATGGAGCAGAGAACTCACAAACTCACGTCGAAGAGGCTAGTTGGGAAGCCTGTAAAGCTTGAGGAAGGCTACGCAGAGGTTGAGCTCGTGACGATAGATGAGATGAAGGTCGATGAGAAGGGCCTCGTGCATGGAGGCTTTACCTTCGGCCTAGCTGACTACGCTGCAATGCTTGCCGTGAATGAGCCTACGGTAGTCCTGGGGAAAGCGGAGGTCAGGTTCACGAAGCCGGTTAAGGTTGGTGATAAACTTCTCGCAAAGGCAAAAGTTGTTGAGGATCATGGAAGGAAGAAGATCGTCGAGGTGAAAGTTTACAGGGGAGACGAGATTGTGTTAGAAGGTAGATTTTATTGCTACGTCTTGGAGAAGCACGTGTTAGACCTTTGAAAGCTTCGAAACGAGCTCCACGTGAGGTGTGTGCGGAAACATGTCAAGCCCAATTATTTCCTCAATTCTGTAATTCTTTAATTGTTTTATATTTTGATTGAATGTTTTCGGGTTGCACGAGACGTAAATGAGCGTCTCAGGACCCTCCCTGTCTAGCCTTTTTATCAGTTTTGGATGTAGGCCTGCCCTAGGAGGATCAACTATGACAGTGTCAAAGCCCTTAACTTCAACTTCCCTGTCCGTCGCGACGAAGAACTTTGCCTCAACGCCGTTAATCTCTGCATTCTCCCTCGCCATCTCTATAGCGAACTCATTAGAGTCGAATCCCTTGACTTTAAAGCCCTTCCTTGCCAAGTATATTCCAAACGTTCCAACTCCAGAGTACATGTCCAGTATCTTTTCTCCATTAACGAACTTAGCCACAATTTTGACGAGGTTAACTGCCTGATAGCTATTCGTCTGGAAGAAGGAGTTAGGATGGATCAGATACTTAACTCCATCAAGCTCCTCCGTAATAAACTTCTCCCCCCAGAACTCCTTAACGTCCCCATGGGATATATCACTCTTTGTCCTATTTACGCTCCAGTATATTGATGTTGCGAAGTCAAAGTAGGGAGAAGGGTCGGGCAGTTTGCCTTCCTTGGTGACGAGGTTGACCATTACTTCTCCCGTAAACTTTCCCTCCCTAAGAACCATGTACCTCAAGAA
>QMUI01000120.1 GCA_003660485.1 Thermococci archaeon
CTGGCGATCCTTTCAATTATATTTAATATCTCCCTCTCGTTCTCAAATACAATGTTTGTCTTACACATGCCAAAACGTCTATGCCAAACGTACACTGGCCTGTTAGTTCCAATGACCATGATTTCTTCAAGATTGTCATCTCTTACAAGGGGATCAAGTTTCCCATATCCTATCATGTTTTGAACAACTAATTCTGCTAGGAGTTCAACTCTTCCTTCGGAAAGAGTTGGAGCCATTTCTTTTACCATTCTTCTGACTTCTCTCATAAATACTCTCCTTCTTTCTTCAAAATTAGGTATTGTTTCAGGATCAATCTGAATTTCAACAATTGCTCTATCTCTAACCATCTTGAGTAGCTTCTCCTCTTCTTTGCTTAGCTTGGGAAGGTTAATTTCATATATTGGAACTGCCTCCCCCTTAACCCTTAGAACCCTTATATTACCGTAAACATCAAGAACTTTAACCTCTCCAATATATTCGGTGGGTTTGCCACCTGCCGAAAGGATATCTTGCAGGCTTATTGTTGGTTTTTCCTCAGTTTTTCTAATTGGTGCTTCAGGTCTTTTGAGGATATCTTCTAGTTTAGGAGCTCCCTGATCTTTTAGGAACGCCAGAGGAAGAGGTGGCTTTTCTTCTGGCTTCTTAGTTTCGGGTGGTGGGGCTTGCTTTCCAGCTAGGATATCGCCTAACGAAAATGACTTTGCTGTCTCTTTTTTATCGGTACCCTCTTCAGCAACCCTTCCCTTCTTCAATATAGCTTCCAATGTGAGATTATCACTACTTAATATCTCATCAATCCAAGATTTCTTCTTTTTTTCTTCTACCAATAACGCTCACCCCTTATTTATCCCCCACTTAAACTTGTACGTAATTTCAAGGGTGGAATTATCTCCCAACCATACTATCCATATTGGATATTCAATTTTTATCGGCTTAACGTCTTTTACCCTTGAAATTTCAAACTTTGAAGTTAGGAGATCATTAGTTATATCGTACAACACTGTTTCACCTTTTGAATTACTAGGAGGAGAAAGTGTTTTTGGAGCCTTTAGTTTCCAAAAACTCTTAACGTATTCTAAATATTCACTATAGTCCATTGTTGGGGATGGAGAGTATCCATATATTTCAGCGTTAGGGAATAATATAGGAGGGGCAACTGCAAAAACATCTCTTGTTGGCAGATCAAGGGTAGTATTATGGGTTATTTTAAATTTAACAGTCCCTTCATAACTATACATGATCACATTGAAGTCCTTTACATTAAATAAGGCCTCTGGATATAGGTAGATGGGGTTATTTAGGAGCTGAGGGTACAAAACATCACAGAAAGGGGTTGCGTAAAACCCTACAGGTACGTTAATTCTAAGGTCGTGATCTTCCACATATGCATACCCAGTACATTGAGGTTGATAATAATCGTATAAGGGAACTGGAATTTTGTCAACCTCATTAATAAAGAACCTAATCTTAAGGACTTCATGGGGGTATATCCAGAAACCTGGCCTATAATTTAATAGGGTTTTTGTAGGGTTGCCTATGATTGAAGCACCAGTGCTATTGTGATGTAAGAACTCAGTTCTATTTTTCCTAATAACCTCAAATTGGTATCTCGGATTAACCATTATGTACTTTGGAGCATCATCTAAATTAACAAGAGTTACATTAAGCTCCAGTTCTACTGTTCCTGTAAGGTAAATATTGTTATTTTCTGTTACTTCAAATTGTGCTAAAGTAAGAGCTGGAACAAAAGCAAAGACAAGTACTATAACAAGGAAAACAAGTCCCTTATTGCTTCTCATGTACCTCTCACCCCGATATCTTGGTGATTACAATGTAATTTTCTGACTTCAATATTTCAGAAACGAATTCGGCGGGAACTTCGACTATTACAAGCACTCTAGTGTTTTCATCCAATGCCAGTAGGTTAGATGCCTCTTCAAGGTTAAGCACTTTCCATCCATATTTCTCTAGCTTCTTCTGCACTTCTGCAGGATTAGTTATCTTTCCAGCAGCTATTGCCTTAAGGATTTCCGCTAAATTTACTGAATATTGATAACTCGCTGAGAGAGTTTCACTACTCCCCTGTTGAACTGAAGTTTGGCTCTGTGTGGTTTGGGATACTTGGTACGGGGTTTCTCCTGGGGTGTAATTAGTACTCGAAGATTCTTGGGTAAGCGTTGATGATGTTGAAGACCAAGAGTTTGTCTTGGATTGAGATTCAGACACTTGGATTTGGCCGGCGTCAAAAAGAACTAACACCACATAACCCTCGGGTACTAGCCTCTTACCAGTTCTTTTATCATATATTTGAATCTTATCCCCAGGTTCCAAGAACCCACCATTGACGTCCTTTCTGCTTAAAACAAGAGCAAGTTGAACTAGCTGAACCTCTTTAATCTGATATTGAAGCAAGTCTGTAAGCGTTTCAGTTTTACTTATTACCTCCTTAGCCTCTGATTTTGTATAGATATTTGTGATATTTCCCTTCGCTAGGATAACCTTAGTCCCAGGAATTGAATCGATTCTATAAAGGTAGACTTTTTTCCATAAGTCCAAGAGATAAGGGGTTGGATCTATTTCCATGACATCCTCCTTCGTCTTTGCCCTATCTACCTGTGAGAGTAGCGCGTTCATTGTATCAATGATATCTTCCCTAAGTTTATCAGGAACTTGGACATGAAGTAGTGGATCAAACGCTATCCTTATGTTAGTTTTCGTCTGGTTTTTCAATTCTGCCAGTTCTTTAGCTAATCTCTCTTCTTCGGCTCTCTTTTTAGCTTCCTGTAAGGCTTTCCATCTCTCCTCACAAATCTTTTTTACATCTATTTTACTTAATTCTTCTATGCTTTTTGCTGCCATTATAGCGTTTATTAGTTGGATTTTAGCTGTGTCATTAGCTAATTCTCCCTTAAAGCATGCATTAACCTCCGCAATTTTATTTTTCTTTGCATTTTCAAGCTCTTTTGCAGCCTTATTTTCTAAATACATATAGATACTAACGATGGCCCCGACAATAATGATCGATAAGACAAGGGCACCAATAATGATCCTTTTTTTCCTTTCTTTCTCTCTCAACATGCCAATTCTGGAGACCCTTCTCCTGGGAGGTTTTGGCGGAGCAGGGGCAGGTTGTTCCTCACTCTCACTTACGGCTCTACCTAATTCTCTGAGCCTTCTTATCTTCGCCTCAATATCCTCGGCCACCGTTGACACCACCTGAGGTTATCGTAATAGGTATTAATGATATCACTACATATTCATGACAGCACAAATGCTTATTTATATTTCGGCCCTATAATTTTTATTCCAAAGTTTTTAAACATGTTTTAAGGTGTAAGCTATGGAGAGGCTAGTAGCAAAAGTCGTTAAGATTAGAGGAAAGTGTCCAGTCTTTAAATTGGGAGATAAGATAGTTATAGAGGGACCTAAAGTGGTACTAGAGGAGACGGACGCTATATGCACCCATGCATTTGCTTCGTTGCTTCCTTACATAGTTGCATTAAGGAAAGGAATTAAACCGCATGAACTTGGATTGGGAAAGGGCGAAAAAGCGTACGTTCAGTGCTTAGACCCTGGCCCTCCATATACTGATGGTGGAACTGTGATATTTGAGATAACGGTGATCAGAGATGAAGCAGAAAAAAGCTTGGAGGGTAGTCAAGGAAGTAATAAAAGAAGCCGATATCATACTGGAAGTTGTTGATGCTAGGGATCCAATAGGAACAAGAAACAGGAAATTAGAAAAGATGATTATTGAAAGTGGTAAGAAATTGCTAATTGTAATGAACAAAGCTGACTTAGTTCCTAAAGAATGGGCGGAAGAATACAAGAAAAAAAGTAAAATCCCAGTAATTTTTATATCGGCAAGAAACAGGAAAGGGACTGGAATTCTTAGGAAAGAGTTGAAGAAAATAGCAAAAGGGATAAACAAAGAGAAAGTAAAAGTTGCTCTGATAGGTTATCCAAATGTTGGTAAGAGCACAATCATCAACGTGCTTAAGGGCAAACATGCAGTTGGAACGGCCCCTATCCCAGGATATACAAAAGGCAAACAACTAATTAGACTAACAAAAAGACTATGGCTATTGGACACACCAGGAGTTGTTCCAATAGACGACTTTGATGAACTTGTGATAAAGGGAGGATTCCCAGTAGATAAAATTAGGGATCCTGTTTCACCAGCATTAAAACTCATAAAGAGGATCCTAGAGACAAGGAAGGAAGCATTAACGGAAAAATTTGGAATAAGGGAGTTTAAAAATGAAGAGGACATTTTAAGGAAAATTGGAGAAAGAAGGGGGCTGTTCAGAGAAGGAGGCGAAGTTGATATAGAAGAAACAGCTAGATGGTTCCTTAGAGAATGGCAAACAGGGAGATTCACACTCTTTAGCTTAGAGCCTGAAAAGAAAGA
>QMUI01000121.1 GCA_003660485.1 Thermococci archaeon
GAGGCCATGAAAGCGGCAGTTGCAAAGCTACTCCTAGCCGAACATCCCGTTATCTCAGTAAACGGGAACGTCGCAGCTTTGGTACCAAAGGAAACTGTTGAACTGGCAAAGACCCTGGGAGCAAAACTTGAAGTAAATCTGTTTTATAGAACCGAGGAGAGAGTGAAGAAGATCGCAGAAGTTCTCTATGAGCACGGAGCTGAAGAGGTCTTGGGCATAAACCCAACGAAACTCATTCCAGGATTAGAAAGCGAAAGGGCAAAGGTAGATGAGAGAGGGATATGGAGGGCAGATGTTGTTCTGGTTCCTCTCGAAGATGGAGATAGAACTGAAGCCCTAGTTAGGATGGGAAAGTTTGTAATAACTGTGGATCTAAATCCGCTCTCAAGATCCGCGAGAATGGCAGATATAACAATAGTCGACAACATAATAAGGGCATATCCCAGGATGATAGAACTAGCAAAGGACATGAAATCCTGGGATAAGGAAAGGCTTCAAGCCATTGTTGGAAGATATGACAACTCCAAGGTTCTGAGCGATGTTCTGCTTCACATAAAAGATAGGCTAACTAGACTCGCAAGTGAGGGAGTATGGAGGAAAGAAAGGTTAGATTAAAAGCTTCCAACAAGTTTCCTAAGGCCAGCTATAAGCTCAGCTTCATTATCCGCATGGGAGACAACTAAAGGAACCCTTTCCTTTTCCGCAATTTTTACCGCGAGCTCGTCTAACCTCTTTACCCCATGGAGAACAACCATCGCTGGCTTAAGCCCCTGAACCCTCACCGCTATCATGGGGCTTCTCCCAGTGGTAACCTTAGTGAAAACTAGAGCCCTCTCTGTGGTCCAGCCGTACAGCTTTAAAAATTCCTCAGCAGACATTTCAAGTATAGCCTGTATGCTGTCAACGACCGTGTAACCGTAAATCTTCTTATCCATAAGGTCGGGGTTTGCGACGATCTCTCCCTTCACGGCATCAACTATGTCCTTCACGGTGACGGGAATGTTAAATTCTCTTATGTCAAGAATTGCACTCGTTGGAATTTCTCCTCCAAGAGTTCTGCTGAAGGCCTTTATTACGTTTCCACCTCTCTTCTCGTCTATCTCTATTAAAGCCTCAACGAACTTTCTTATCGTCGATGCTCCCGGACTCTTCCGTCTCCCACCTTCATAATCACTGATCACGGAAGAAGAAACCCCAAGATATTCGGCAAGTTCAGTCTGACTTATTCCGAATATCTCCCTCCACTTTCTCATGGTTTTACCTGGATCAGGGGATAGGACAATCTCACCAGCTATCCTTCTAGCAAGAGCCTCTTTCTCCTTTTCGAACATGATAGTATTTTAACTAGAATGAATATAAACGTTTCGGCAATTGCCTAAATTCCCAAAGAATTCAAAAGCTCTTTCAACTTCTTGAAGTCCTCTTTTAGCTCTTCCCTCAGCTGGGGCCTATATAAAGCAACTGCGGGATGGTACATTGGGATTATGTAGACCTTCCCAAAGAGTGTTCTAGCTTCAAACACCTTCCCGTGGATCTTGCTTATTCCCTCAACTGAAAAGCCAAACTTCTTCAGAATATAGGAGGTGGAGAAGCGACCTAAGGTCACTATTACCTTTGGCCTTATTATATCTATTTGAGCATCAAGGTAGGGGGAACACGCTCTTATCTCCTCCTCAGTTGGATCTCTATTGTTTGGAGGCCTGCACTTAACTATGTTCGTTATGTAAACCTCCTTTCTGCTAAGGCCTATGGAGGCAAGCAACTCATCGAGAACTTTCCCCGCCTTACCAACGAAGGGCAAGCCTTGCTGATCCTCCCAGTATCCTGGAGCTTCCCCAACGAACATTAGCTTGGCATCGTAGCTTCCCGAGCCAGGAACGGGATTAGTCCTCAATTGCCAGAGCGGACACTTCCTGCAATTCCTAATTTTCTCCTCGAGCTTCTTCATTAATTCCTCCTTTGAGGGCACAAGGATCACCTTTTAAGTGGTAGCCTTGCCTGGGAGAGATAAGCTTGAAGGAGCTCAACCCACGCAGTATAGTAACCTCTCTCATAATCGTCTCTGAACTCCTGGTTCTTTATTTCCTCAAACTGCTCAAGTAGCTTCTTTATTTCTTCAGGGTTAGGATCGTTTATGAGCCTGACTATTAAAGAATCAGGATCATTGTCTTTGATTGCACTCATAAATCCATTTATAGCTTTAAGATATCCCCTACCCCATTCATCTTCCTTTACAAGTTTCGCCAGCTTATCAAGATGTGATTTAGCCTTATCAAAATCTCTCCTAAGGAGAGCTCTTAAGAACATTTCCATCCTCATTTCCCTTGCAGGCATCACCTCACCTCCTAAGTCTCTGAATGAGGTCATCCTTAGGTGGTAAATTGTTGAATACCTTTGGATCTTTAACTTTGACAAGGATAGGAATAGTATCATCAAACATCTTGAGAACCTTTCCAAAGGGAATTTTGCCCTCGCCCGGTAGTAAATGGAGGTCACCCACACCGTATGCTAGGGCATCCTCTGGCTCAACTTGGGGAAACATCTTTCCAAAGTTATCATGGACAAGTAAAAGGATAGTTTTCTCGATACCTAGCCTTACATCTTCAAGTAGCTTATTTTCATCCCCCTGAGCGCTTAAGAATGCATGAGCAACATCTAGGGCAAAGCCAACGTTATCTCTATCAACATTGTCGATAACATAGAGGGTATCCTTGACACTAAACGTATTTTCTAGCGCTATCTGTATACCAAACTTTGAAGCTGTATCAGCGAGAGTTCTTATTGCATCAATTTCTAAGTCGAGCCTTCCAGTCTTGCCACTTTGCATTACCACAATCTTCGCACCTAACTTGATAGCTACATCCAATACAGCCTTAGCAACCTTAAAGTGCCTACTGTAGTATATACTGTCCCTTAGGTTTATTGATACTGGCATCCTAAGTATGTACTCAATCCCAACCCCTCTAAGGGCGGCTTCAACTTCTTGTAGATTGTTTTCAATAACAATTCCGTTCTTTATCAAACCAAGAGCGTGGGGAAATATCTGGACAAAATCGTAGTTTTTTATCTTAATTTCAGCAAGAATCGAGGGTAAAGTCCTTCCCTCCCTGATGAAATGGGGATATATGCTTACTCCAACTTTCATCCATAACTCACCTTGAGAGACCATCAAGCGAAAGACTTAAAAGTCTTCCGTGGGTGAGGTAATTCCGGGCAGTGCCGGGGTAGCTTAGCCTGGTCAAAGCGCCCGGCTCATAGGGCCACTCCCCCATGAGGGGGAGCCTGAGAAACCGGGAGATCCGGGGTTCGAAGCCCCGCCCCGGCACCACTTTTTCTGAGCATAGGTATTTTTAAGAAGTTAGGCATAGATAAGAGGGGATAGAAATGCACTTAATGGAGTTTCCTAGGGAGGTTGTTCTTGGACATAACTTAATTCCCGAGGTTGTTAACATAGCTAAAAGGCTTAAACTTGAATCCCCTGTCCTAGTTGTTTATGGCCCAAAAACGAAAGAAATAGCAGGCAAAGACGTTGAAAGAGAGTTAAAATCAGCTTTTGACGTTCATTCCATCACTGTTAAAGAAGCAAACACGGAGAATGTGAAGAAGGTTCTTGCTAAAATAAGGGATCTGGGGATTAAATGGGCAATAGCGGTTGGCGGTGGAAGCATAATAGATGTAACAAAGCTTGCAAGCTACAAATCAGGCATCCCCTTTATCAGCTTCCCCACAACGGCATCACACGATGGAATAGCAAGTGCAAACGCATCGATAAAGGGGCTTGGGACAAAAACCTCAATAAAGGCAAGACCTCCGCTAGCAGTAGTTGCGGACATAGGGATAATAAAGACCGCTCCCAAACGATACTTAGCCGCAGGTGTTGGAGATGTCATTAGCAACATAACAGCTGTTAGGGATTGGAGATTGGCCCACAAGATTCGAGGAGAATATTTCAGTGAATATGCAGCTGCTTTAAGCCTAATGAGTGCGAAGATGGTTATGAGGGATGCCGAGGTAATAAGGCTCGGAGAAGATGAGGGAGTTAGAAAGGTCGTTAAGGCCCTTATATCAAGTGGAGTAGCCATGAGCATAGCAGGCTCCTCAAGACCAGCAAGTGGAGCTGAGCATCTCTTTAGCCACGCTCTCGATATGTTGCTCGACAAGCCCGCCCTTCATGGCGAGCAGACAGGAATAGGAACGATAATAATGGCTTATCTACACGGAATAAACTGGAAAAAGATAAAGGAAACCCTAAAAACCGTTGGAGCACCAACTACAGCGTACGAGCTTGGAATTGATCCAGAGATTATTATAGAGGCTTTGACAATAGCCCATACGATAAGGCCAGAGAGATACACGATTCTGGGAAGGGATGGCCTCACCAGAGAAGCC
>QMUI01000122.1 GCA_003660485.1 Thermococci archaeon
CGTTCATAGATTTCTACATTAACTTCGCCATCTATAGGAACGGTATGGTCTTCTACGTTCCATGGATGAGTGCAACCTATGTTATGGTTGTCAACAAGGAAGCCTTTAAGTACCTCCCATCGGGACTTACCGAGCAGGATGTTATCCAGGGAACTGAGAAGTGGACCTATGAGAATCTCTTAGCTTGGGTTAAGAACATCTATGAAAAGACTGGAAAGAAAGCCTTTGGGCTTCCGGCTGGGCCAAAAGGATTATTACACAGGTTCATACATGGTTATCTCTATCCGAGCTTTACAGGATATGAGGCTAAGAAGTTCGACAGCTCTGAGGCAATAGATATGTGGAACTACTTCAAGGAGCTCTGGAAGTACACTAATCCAGCATCAACGACCTGGGATGCAATGGCAGACCCACTCTTACAGGGTGAGGTTCTAATTGCCTGGGATCACACAGCTAGAATAAAGAATGCCATTGTGACTAAGCCCGACCAATTCGTGGTAGTCCCAGTTCCAAGGGGACCGAAGGGCAGGGGGTTCATTGTAGTGCTGGCAGGACTTGCAATTCCAAAGAACGCTCCACACCCGGATGAGGCTTGGAAGCTCATTGACTATCTTACTCAGCCAGAAACCCAGGTTAAAGTTCTAGAGAAGGTAGGATTCTTCCCAACAGTAAAAGAAGCCGCTAATGCCGTTCCAGAGGGGCCACTTAAGATTCTAGTTGAGGGAGTAACTGCACAATCATCAACAAAGGATGCTTTAATTGTCATGATTCCAAACCTCGGTGAGAAGGGTGGTGAGTTCAGCGGTATCTACAGGGATGCCTTTAAGAGAATAATCCTCCAAGGTGAGGATCCACAGAAGGTTATTAGTGAGCTAGGGCCAAAACTTCACAATCTCTTCAAGGAGAAGGGAATTCCTGAGCCATGATTCTCTCCTTTTCTTTTTAACTTTGGAGGGGTTGGCATGAAAGCAAAACATGTTCCTTATTTGCTTCTCTTGCCAGCGGTGGCATATCTTCTATTTTTTATTGGTTATCCTCTAGTTCAGGCTCTTTACTTAGCTTTTACAAAGAATGGGGCGTTTTCTCTTGAGACAGTTAGAAGAGCTACCTCTGACCCGACCTTTTGGCAGGCCCTCAAGTACACCATACTGCTTGCGGTAGCTATCGTGCCAGTTCAGTTAATTCTAGCTTTAATATTAGCTTTAGCAGTTAATAGGGCATTTAGAGGTAAAGACTTTACAATATATTCTTTGATAATTCCCCTAACGATTAGTGATGTTGCTGCGGGCTTAATCTGGTACACGATGCTTTCCGATTATGGTTTTATGAACAAGCTACTTCTGAACTTGGGCCTCGTTTCCCAGCCGATCCACTTCTTTGGTTACGAGTATAGGATGATGGAGTTTCTGGCCATAGTTATAGCCGAGGTGTGGAGGGCTACTGCCATAGTCTTTGTCATAATACTTGCAGGATTGCAAATGATTAGTAGGGAGTACCTCGAAGCTGCTGAAGTGTTTGGTGCTGGTTACTGGACGAGGCTCAGGAAAATAGTAATCCCAATGCTTAAACCAAGCATCCAGAGTGCCCTAATAATTAGAACACTGTTTGCGATGCAGGTCTTCGGTGTCGTCTGGATCTTAGCAGGGAGAGATATTCCAGTTCTGGCCGGAGAGGGATTCTATCAATTGACGGAAATTAAAGACTATGGAGTTGCGTCAATTTATGCATTGACTATCGCATTGCTCTCGATAATCCTGGGGGCACTGTACGTCAAGTTCCTAAAAGCTGAGTACTTGGAGGTGAGGACATGAACGACAAGACTAAGTTTATGCTAAAGAAAGTGGCTTTTTATGCATTCATTTTCACGGTCGTTGCGTGGATCCTAATTCCGATAATAGTCTCTGCTCTCTATGCATTCTCAACCAAGCAGGACTACTACGATCCTCATAAGATAATTCCCACGCACTTTACAACAGAATGGGTCAAGACTATACTCTTCACTTTGGGAGCTTGGGATGGCATAAAGAACAGTGTCATCGTGGCCGTTCTTACCATTGTAATAAGCTTTGTCCTGGGCATTCCGGCAGGGTACGCGATTGCAAGGTACGCGTTTAAGGGTAAAGACACTATAAAGCTCTCCATAGTCGCATTAAGGATGTTTCCCATACCTGTTATGGCAATTCCTCTAGTTGTGCTGTACATAAAGCTAAACTTAATTGACACACTATTGGGAGTTGCTTTAGCCCACACGGCAATGGCCCTCCCCTTCGTAATCCTAATAACTTCAAGCATTTTCGCTGGGGTGGATAAGGAGCTAGAAGAAGCAGCGATGGTTTTTGGTCTAACAAGGTTCGGTGCTTTCAAGAGCATTACCCTGCCCTTGGCTCTCCCAGGATTAGCGGCTGCTGCAATGTTCACGTTCGTCATGAGCTGGAATGAGGTATTCGTAGCATCGATCTTAACCCTGAAGAATAGAACTCTTCCAGCCCAGATCCTCTCCATAGTTGCCGGGGCGGCTGGAGGTGCGGCTCCTGCCTACTATAAATTCGCTGCTGCATTCATAATGATACTTCCAGCGATGCTGTTCATATTCTTCGCGAGGAGGTACCTCGTGACGATGTGGGGAATAACCTTGAGGTGATTGAGGATGGTTGAGGTTAGGCTTGAAAACCTGACAAAGAAGTTTGGAGACTTCACTGCGGTAAATAAACTCAACCTAACGATCAAGGATGGCGAATTCTTAGTCTTGCTAGGGCCGAGTGGTTGTGGAAAGACAACAACATTAAGAATGATAGCCGGCTTGGAAGAACCAACCGAGGGGAAGATATACTTTGGTGATAGGGACGTGACCTACCTACCACCCAAGGACAGGAACATAAGCATGGTCTTCCAGAGCTATGCGGTTTGGCCTCACATGACGGTTTATGACAATATAGCCTTTCCACTGAGGATAAAGAAGTTTTCAAAGCAAGAGATTGACAAAAAAGTTAGATGGGCCGCTGAACTTCTCCAGATAGAGAGCCTCCTTGACAGGTATCCAGCGCAACTTTCTGGAGGTCAGAGGCAGAGGGTTGCAGTTGCTAGGGCCATAGTAGTTGAGCCCGATGTTCTCCTAATGGATGAACCATTAAGCAATCTCGACGCTAAGTTAAGGGTTGCAATGAGGGCGGAGATAAAGAAGCTCCAGCAGAGGCTCAAGGTCACCACGATCTACGTGACCCACGACCAAGTTGAGGCAATGACAATGGGAGACAGGATAGCGGTGATGAATCAAGGAAAGTTGCTCCAAGTTGGTCCACCAACCGAGGTTTACCTGAATCCAAAGTCGGTGTTCGTTGCGACGTTCATTGGTGCCCCTGAGATGAACATCCTCGAAGTGTCAGTTAGGGAGAACTACTTAGAGGGGAGAGGGTTCAAGATAGAACTACCCCACGATATAATGGATCTATTAAAGGACTACATGGGCAAGGATGTTCTCTTTGGAATAAGGCCAGAGCACATGATAATTGAGGGAATCGGCGAGATGGCCCATATGAAGAGAACGACGAAAGTTAAAGGCCGGGTTGATTTCGTTGAGGCTTTAGGTACGGACACTATAGTTCATGTAGTCCTTGGTGATGAGCTCATCAAGGTCAAGCTCCCAGGACACATCCCGCTGGAGGTCGGGAAAGAAGTAAACGTGGTCATGGATGTTGAGAGGATTCATGTCTTTGACAAATCTACAGAGGAGGTTATAATCTAGTTGTCAGAATGACATTATATTGTTCTTTAGATTTTCGTTTTCCACGTTTAACTTCTATTATGTTGTCAAATTGGCGGTTCTCTTCTTCATATTTGACATTGTGATATATCCTTGTCTCAATTCTCGATAATTTGCTGGTTATTTTATCCATAACACCTATAACTGGAGGATCAAATACTAAGAACTTGGACAAAATATCCAAGAGGAGGGTAAAACATGGAAAAAGTTTCAGACATGATTCACGAATACGCAAGGTGGGGGAGCTTAGACGTCTTGGAGAACGCAAATAGATACCCTGGGCCGAGCGGTTTCTTTGCCTATGTTATGGAAGAAGCATTAAAGGACAGCATAAACCTGATTCCCGAGGTTGGGAGAAAGGCCCTCTTTAATGGAGATATCTACATCCACAAGCTCCCATACAGTCTTTACATTCCCTACTGCACGGGCCACAGCATATCTAGGTTGCTTAAGAAGGGCCTGAAGACGCCAACTATAATCTCAAGGCCCGCGAGGCACTTCGACACCTTCGTTGACCACGTGGCAAATTACCTGATAACTCTTCAGCACTACTTCTCTGGAGCTCAG
>QMUI01000123.1 GCA_003660485.1 Thermococci archaeon
GGTTATACCTCCTCGCCGAGGGTAGGCTTGTCAACCTCGTCGCCGCCGACGGCCATCCGGCGGAGATTATGGACATGAGCTTTGCCCTACAGGCTAAAGCGGCCGAGTACATAAAGGAGAACCACGAAAGGCTGGAGCCAAGGGTTTACGTCCTCCCCAGGGAGATAGACGAGATGGTGGCCAGGATAAAGCTGGAATCTATGGGGATAAAGATAGAGGAGCTCACCGAGGAGCAGAGGAAGTACTTGGGGAGCTGGGAGCACGGGACTTGAGTGATCTTATCGCGAGCAGCTCAAGCCTGCCCTGGGGGGAGAGGGTTCCTTTGAGGGGATCGTAGAAGAGGACGTTTTCTTTTATTAACTTCCTCTCCTCCTCCCCCAACTCGTCAACTTCCACCTCCTCCCTCTCGAGGAACTTATCTAGTATTTTGTAGTCCTTGAACTTCCTTATTTCCCTAATCCTGAGCCTCAGCTTTAGCTCGCACCACTCCCTAACCTTCCCCCTCCTCTTCGCTCCCTCTATTAGATAGCCCGGCTTCCCTCCGAAGTACTCCCATAGGAGTTCAGCTTCCTCCCCGCTAACGCCAAGCGTCCTTAGGAGCTCCATTGATGCTTCCCTTGAGAGATCGTAGACCGGGAAGTACTCCGCCCTTCCCGTTAGCTTTGCATTTCCATACACTTCCCCAATGAAGAGGCTGTCCGAGGTTACCACGAAAACGTGGGCTAAGTGAATCTCCTTCGTCAAGTGGATTAAAAAGTTGAAGAGCTGGTATATCAGGGGACCATCAACCTTCAAGTCCTTTATCACCTGGATCTCATCAAAAACCAAGACTGGCCTTTTGCCAGATTCAATTATTTCAAGCATGAGGTCTTTCAGGTAGGAGAACGCGTTTATCGGTTCTTTTTCTTTTAATATTACCTCCAAGATCTCTTGAGGAATCGGTATTCCGGTGTTGATCTTGGCCAGTCCCTTTACGATTTCTTTAATTGTTTTCTTGATTCCGCCGTACTCGGTAGAGAATAAAACCCTCGAGAACTCTTCGTAAGAGCTGACTGGGGTTGCCCTAAAATTTACGTAAAAGCCAACGTGATCCTGGGGCAGCCTCTTCAGGAATTCGAGCATTAAAGCTGTCTTCCCGGAGTTCATCGGGCCGTAGACGAAGTTTATGACGTTGGGCTCGAACCTAATTAACTTAAGGAGCTCTCCAAGTTCCTCCTCCCTATCAATGAACATTCGACCACCAAACATTTATTTTTTGAAGCTCGGATTTTAAGGTTAGGGGTGTGGGAAGTGGAGGAAGAGTTGGACATAAGGGAGTCACTGGCGAACAGCGAGGACCTCGATAAAATACTGATAATGGCCAAGTACGATGACGAGGTTTTGAATGAGCTTATAGGATTGTTGGATGATGACCTCTGGACCGTTGCTAAGAACGCCCTCTCCATCATCTTGGTAATAGCCAAGAGCAAGCCTGAATTGTACGAGCCCCTGATAAAGAAGCTGTTCGCGATGATAAAGAAGAGCGAGGCAATCCCGCTAACCCAGGAAATCGCTAAAGCCTTTGGGCAGATAGCCAAGGAGAGGCCCGAGCTCATAAGGTCAATGATCCCAGTCCTCTTCGCCAACTACAGGATAGGGGATGCGAAGACGAAGATAAATGTGAGCTACGCCCTTGAGGAGATAGCGAGGGCCAATCCCGAGCTCATGGGGGTTATAGCGAGGGACTTCGCCGAGATGCTTACCTCAAAGAGGAGGGAGGACAAGCTTGCCGCGTTGAACTTCATAGAGGCAATGGGCGAGAACAATTTCAAGTTCGTCAGCCCCTACCTCCCGAGGATAATAAGCCTGCTACACGACAGGGACGAGATAGTTAGGGCGAGCGCGGTTGAGGTTCTGGTTCACCTGGCGACGTTAAACGATAAGCTCAGGAAGGTCATAATACGCAGGCTAGAAGAGTTCCAGGACCAGAGCAAGTTAGTCATGAAGGCCGTCAGGGAAGGGCTTTCAAGGCTCACCCTTCTTGAGAGGTCTCGGCCTCAATGATCCCCTCTTCAACTAGCGTCTTCACCGCCTGAGTTATCCTCTCAATCTCTTTCTTTAACCTCTCGTTCTCCCTCTTCAACTCCTCGTTCTCCTTCATTAAGCTCTTGACTGTCTTAGCTAGTTCCTCGACCTTTGACCTGGGTATGTAGTTCCTCTCTATTATCCTGAGGGCCTCCCTCGGATCGTAGCTCCCGGTCATCTTCGCCAGCCTCGCCCTTATCTCCCTCAGCTCCTCGGCGAGCTTCCCGTACTCCTCGACCTTCCTCTCTATGGCCTCCACCTCCTTGACCCCCTCCTGAAGCTTCGTCAGCTTCTCCCTTAGATCCTTGATTATCCTCTCCCTCGCCTCGAGCTTCCTCCTAAGCTCGACGTTCTCCCTGACGAGGGAGTCGTACTTCCCTATTATCTCCCTTACTACCTCCGGGTTCACAGAGTTCATCCTCTCCTCGAACTCCCTCATCTTCTCCTCGACTATCTCCTCCACCTTCTCCTCTATCTTCTCCCTGAGCCTCTTCTCTATACTTTCAGCAACCTCCAGCGGGTAGGAGAGCATCCTCTCCTCCATCTCCGTTATCCTCGGGAGGACCCTCTCGAGGTTCGAAACCACCAGCGTTCTCCTGTCGAGTTCGTCAATTGCCTCCTTTAAGGATTCGATTTCCTTCTCCACCCTCTTGAAGTTGTTGTCCGTATCGGTTTTTAGTGCATCAAGCTTTGAGAAGAGGGAGTAGATCTTCTCCCTGACATCATCCATGTCCTGGTTTATCTCCCTCTTCATGGCGACCAAAGCTGATAGGGCTAGGATCGAGTAGTCCCCAAGCCTCTCCGAGTCGGCTAGTGCACTCTTAACGCTCTCCCACTCCTTTAGCTCCTTCAGCCCCTCAACTACCTCCGGGTAGTGCTCTTGAAAGAAGGTCCAGTTTGCCCTCTCCTCCTTCTTACCGCCGAACATAACCTCTCCCATTGTAGATAGGCCAATGTTCTATTTAAGGCTTCCTGGGGCATCTAGGGATCATCCCGTAGATTGTTGATATATTCTGCAATTGTGAAATATTCAATAATGTTGCGAAACCTTTATTAATTCTGCAGTCATTATAGTACGGGGGTAAAGATAACTCAACAACGTAACACGGTGATGCCCAGTGCCGCCAGTGATAGACCCCCACGTTCTCAGGTCTTTGCACAGGAGCGAGCTCAGGAGGAGGATACTCCAGTACCTGTACGAGATTTATCCCTCCGCGACTTATCTGAGCGAGATAGCTAGGGTTGTTGGCTCCGATCCCTCCAACGTTAGAGGTGCCCTCGTTGGTTTGGGCAATCGTTATAACGGTGAGAGCTCCCTCGTCTACTTGGGACTGGTTGAGGAGATAGTTAATAACGGCTTCAAGTACTACCGATTAACCGAGTACGGGAAAAAAGTGGTTGAGATGCTCAAGGACTACCAGGCCTACTACAGGAAGTTCATGTGAGGTGGTAGCATGGGGAGGACTGAAGAGCTAATCAAGGTCATCGATACCAACATAAACCACATGATCAGCCTAAGCGTCCTCCACTTGGCCCAGCTCGGAATAAAGTACGGGATATTCAAGATAGTCGCCGGGAGGCCGAGCTATTCCGAGCTGCTCTCCCAGGTAAGCGTTCCGAACAAGTCCCTCCTGAAGAGGCTGGTCGACCACCTGGAGGCCCTCGGGATAATTGAGGAGACCCCGGGTAGGTTAGTCCTCAACGGCTTCTCCTACGAGCTGAAGTTTCCGAAAGAGGAGTACATGCTTCTCCTCCCGGACTGGATCCCGATATTCGAGGAGATCTACAAGATGGTCGACTTCGCGCTGATTTCACCGGATCATCCCTACGTGCTTATGGACTTCGATAAGGACGCTGACTTCTGGGACATGAGGCTCTCATCATCCTTCCACTCCGCGTACAGGGAGCTCGTGCTCAGGCTGACCGGGCTTAAAGAGGGTAGCTACGTCCTTGACTTAGGCTGCGGCTCGGTTTCACCGGCCTACTTCGGAAGGTTCATAGGTGAGGACGGGAGGTACCTCGGTGTGGACTATTCGCCGGCTTTGCTTGAGATTGCGAGGGCAAGGGTAGAGAAGATGAACCTTCCCGTTGAGTTGAAGGAGATGGATGTAGGCTTGATAAAGCCGAGGACATCATATGATGTGGCTATAATGACGTTTACCATGGAGTACTTAACCAACAGGAGGGAAGTCCTGAGGAAGGTAATGGAGAGCCTGAACCCGGGA
>QMUI01000124.1 GCA_003660485.1 Thermococci archaeon
GAGTAATAAAAGAGGGATATCTTGCAGATATTGCGGTTATAAGTTTAAAAAGACCTAACCTTCTTCCAACGAATGATCCTTTAAGTTCCTTAATATTCTCTGCTAAGGCCGGAGATGTTGAGACCTTAATAGTTAACGGTAGGATAGTTATACTTGATGGTGAATTCCAAACTGTAGACGAGGATAAGGTTCTCGACAAGTTTCTGGGGGTTCTCTAAATGATGGTCCTTGACATTTCAATATTATTGGGAGTTTTTTTATTAACTTTCTATGTCATCCTTTTCTATGAGTATTATAGAAGGAAAGAAAGGGTTTTATTGTACTTTTCTTTAGCTTTCCTTTCTTTAAGTGTCGGATGTCTCGTTAATGGAATAACTCATTTAGCAAGCTTATCCGTTTTCGTATCATTCTTTTGGGTAGGAACGATTGAGATGCTATCCCCTGGAATAACGACTAAATATTCAGAGGATCTTAAGTACCTCAGCTTAGTTCCAGTTGTTGTTTACTTGTATTTTTCAGTATATAATCCAATTATAGTCTTGATTATAGATGCAGTGATGATGGTGGTCTCCGCCTTCCTGGTATATACGGAAAGTGAGAGCCCTAAGTTAGTTCCCTTCTTAATTCTCCTATTTTCGATACTAACTTTCGGCTTGATGTCTTATCCGAACTTAATATTCAAAGTCCAGGTAATTATAGCAATAATCCTTGGATACTTAATAACTGTGGATACACTAAAGGTTACCATACCTGCTGTTGTTAAGGAAAGAGTTCCTCTTAGGCCAGGTGTTCTTTTTATGACTGAAGTACCAAATAAGATACTTAAGACTGCCCTCGTGTTTTCCAGAAATCCCGGAAATGAGAATAATGAAAGATGGTTCTGGATAACAAAGGTGCAAAAGGGTTCTAGGACTATTGAACCAACAAACCTGGTGAAGATATTAAACCTCTCTGTCAAGTATCTTGAGCAGGGAGGAATAGTGGTTATCGATGGGTTTGAGTATCTTGTATTGGAAAATGGGTTTGAATCAATCGTGAAATTTTTGGCCCATCTTAGGGATTATGCCCTTCTATATGCTTCAACTGTTATAGTTGTTAGTGACCTCACTAATTTCCCAGAAAGAGAAAGAAATCTAATATTGAGAGTTGTTGGTGAGGAGATATGAAGGTTGTAAAAGGGGATATTACGAAATTTAGGGCTGAAGCAATTGTCAATGCAGCCAACAAATACCTCGAGCATGGAGGCGGAGTTGCTTATGCAATTGCAAAGGCCGCCGCAGGGGATGTTTATGAGTACATACGAATAAGTAAAGAAGAAATGAGAAAGCAAATTGGGAGAGATTATATCGAACATGGAGAAGTTGTTGTGACACCCCCACTTAGACTTGCCAAAAATGGAGTTAAATATGTTATCCACACTGTTGGCCCATATTGTGGAGGAAAATGGGATGAAGACAAAAAGAATAAATTAAAACTCGCAATCCTCGGAGCGCTTAAAAAGGCTGACGAATTAGGGGTTAAAACAATAGCATTTCCCGCTATAAGCGCCGGGATATATGGCTGTCCACTTGAAGAAGTTATTAAGACATTTAAGGAGGTAGTTGATGAATTCATAAAGAAATCGAAGAGTGTTAAAGAGGTTTTCTTGGTGCTTTACTCGGAGGAAGATTATAACAGGGCAACAAAAGTTCTGGAGGGATGATAAATGAAGGTTGATACTACAATCAAGGAGAAAATTCTAGAAAAGCTTCCAGAGAATCTATCAATGCTCGCCGATTTAGCTTATAATTACTGGTGGAGTTGGGATCATAAGGCGATGAAACTATGGCAGAAAATTGATGAGGAACACTGGAGGGAATATAAAAACCCAGTCAAATTGTTATTAGAGATCCCTGAATCGAGACTAAAAGAGCTTTCTAAGGATGATTCCTTCCTTGACTTATATGAGCTGGTGGTTGAGAGATTTGAGAGTTATATGAACCAGGGGACTACTTGGTTCTCGACAAATTACCCACATTGGGACAAACCTATAGTTTACCTATGTATGGAGTATGGGATAAGTAAGAGCCTACCAATATATTCTGGTGGGCTTGGGATACTTGCAGGGGATCATCTAAAGACGGCAAGCGATTTGGGATTACCTCTTATTGCAGTGGGTCTCCTTTACAAACACGGCTACTTTAGGCAAGAGATAGATAAAGATGGGGGACAGATAGAAATTTTCCCAGAATATAACATTAAAGAAATGCCAATAAGGCAAGTATTCACTAATGATGGAAAACCTCTCTTAATTAATGTCCCAATAGAGGACAGGATCATTAAAGCGAGGGTTTTCTTAGTGAAAGTTGGGAGAGTCGATCTGTATCTCCTTGATACGGACGTTCCAGAAAACTCTGAAGAGGACAGGAAGGTCTGTGACTACTTATATAATGCTGAGCCCGATAAGAGGATAAAGCAGGAGATCCTTCTCGGTATTGGTGGAATGAGACTCCTCAAGGCTTTGGAAATAGAGCCTGGGGTTATCCACTTAAATGAAGGTCATCCAGCATTTGCTAACTTTGAAAGGATAAGATGGTTCATGGAAAAGGGGCTCAGCTTTGAGGAGGCCCTAGAGATCACGAGGGGAACGAGCGTATTTACAACTCATACGCCCGTTCCCGCTGGCCACGACGTGTTCCCTGTAGATTTCGTTAGGGAAAAGCTTGCAAAGTTCTTTGAGGGTCTACCGGCTGAGAAGTTCCTCGAGCTTGGAAAGGCAAATCCAAGTGATCCGAACTTTAACATGACGATCCTCTCGATAAAAACATCAAACTTCGTGAATGGCGTTAGTCAGTTACACGCCAAGGTCACGAGGGAAATGTGGGCAGATCTATGGAAGGGAGTGCCCCTTGATGAAATTCCAATTGAGGGGATAACGAATGGCGTCCATACTGCCACGTGGGTTAATGAGAACTTGGCGAAGCTCTACGACATATACATCGGTAAGATCTGGAGGGAGCACGTCAACCTTGAAGGTATATGGTATGCAATAGAGAGGATTCCTGATGAGGAGCTGTGGGAGGCTCATCTTAAGGCCAAGAGGGAGTTGATTGAGCTAATAAGGAGGAAGATAATGAGGAGGAATGAGAGGCTCGGTTTAGATGAGCCCCTTCCAGATATAGATGAAAACGCCCTTATAATAGGCTTCGCAAGGAGGTTCGCGACGTACAAGAGGGCTGTTCTGCTGTTAACTGACCTCGAGAGACTTAAGAAAATCGTGAACAATCCAAAGAGACCTGTCTACATCGTCTTCGGAGGAAAGGCTCATCCCAGGGATGAGGCCGGAAAGGAGTTCCTCAGGAGGGTTTATGAAGTCTCTCAAATGCCCGAGTTTAAGGGTAAAATAATACTCATAGAAAATTATGACATGGGCTCAGCGAGGCTTTTCGTTTCTGGAGTCGATGTCTGGCTTAACACTCCAAGGAGGCCACTAGAAGCAAGTGGGACGAGCGGAATGAAAGCAGGACTGAATGGTGTTATAAATCTGAGCATATTTGACGGTTGGTGGGTCGAAGGATACAACGGTAGGAATGGCTGGGTCATTGGAGATACAAGCACTGAACCAGAAACCGAAGCAGATGACTACTGGGATGCCATGAGCCTCTACGATATTCTGGAGAACGTTGTGGTTCCAATGTACTATGAGAACAGGGATGCATGGATAAGGATGATGAAGGAGAGCATAAAGAGCATTGCACCAAGGTTCAGCACGCACAGGATGGTTAAGGACTATGTGACTAAGTTCTACTCGAAGGCCATGGAACTTGGGATCTACCTAAGCAGGGATGAGTTCAGGTGGGCCAAGGAGCTCGCCAGGTGGAAGGAGAAAATTAGGGCTGAATGGGACAAGGTTGAGATTGAAGATGTTAAGATCAACGAGCACGTTGTTGAGGTCACAATAAATCTTGGAAACCTAAAGCCAGAAGATGTCAGGGTCGAGCTTTACTATGGAATTAAAGGGGAAGGATTCAAGGTACTCAAGCCCCACATAGTCGAACTTAGGAAAGCTAAGGATCTAGGGAATGGGAAGTATATCTACACCTACATGGGCAAGGCCCTTAAGAACATTGAAGATCCGTGCTGGCACTACGCCGTTAGGGTTTACGCCTATCACCCAATGATGCCGGGAAAGTTCCTACTAGGTGGATACATAAAATGGAAAGGAGTGAAGAACTGACCTCCTCCTCTTTGCGGGGGTTCCCATAGCTCCACACGGTCGCCCGTGGTTCA
>QMUI01000125.1 GCA_003660485.1 Thermococci archaeon
AGCACCCTTTACCAAAAGACTTATAAAATCCAAACCTTCTAAGAATATTATAATGGAAACGAGTAAAAACTTGCGATGTTCCAATAAGACTAAAAGAGAATTGAAAGCGTTAAGGCTTGGCTAGCTTAGCTATAAAGAAGCTGTTGCAGTCATGCTTGTGGGTCCACGCTCTAAACACCTTATCTCCAATTTCCAAGAACCCCCTATCGCCCCAGGAATACTCGTATTCAATCAATTCGAATCCCTTACCTAGCGCAAACATTACGTTCTCCTCGTTCTCATCAATTCTTACTGAGCACGTGGAATAAGTCATCTCTCCGCCTTCCCTGAGGTTCCTATAGGCGTTAAGGAGCATATTCCTCTGGACGCTTATCACTCTCTTTATCTTCCCCTCATCGAACCTCCACTTAACCTCTGGGAACTGCCTGTAAGTTCCAGAAGAAGAGCACGGAGCATCTAGTATCACCTTATCGAACTTCTCCTTATCAATGAAGCTTTGGCCATCGGCGTGAACGAGCTTAACGTTCTTCACTCCTAACCTCTTCATTCTCTCTCTCATCTTCATCAGCCTGTCATAGGAATAGTCAACAGCAACTATCTCACCTTTGTTTTCCATTAAAGCCGCTGCATGGAACGTTTTGCTTCCCGGTGCCGCGGCCAAATCCAGAACCCTCTCTCCAGGCTCTGGACTTAGGACGTGGGCAACGTAGGCTGAGGCTAAATCTTGTATAACGAAGTAGCCCTTCTTGTACCATTCCAGCCTTGTTATTGGGGTTTCATACTCAAGAACCTTGAGAACGTCATCTACCGGAGTATAAGAAACCCTAACACCGTTTTCCTCTAAGTACTTTTTGACCTCGTCAACGTCAGCCTTGAGCGTGTTAACCCTTACGTAGTACCTCTGTGGCCTTAAATTACTCAGGAGAAGTCTAATGGCCTCATCGTACCCTAGGAGATCGACGATGTACTCAACGTACCACCTTGGATGGGAGAACCTTACCGAGAGCCACTCCATCCTATCTTTTTCCTTCAGCTTTTTAAGGGCCCTCTCAACGTTGAACTTTTCCACTTCCCTAAGGATTGCATTTGCGAACTTTGCCTTTGTGAGGTCGAACTTCTCCTTAACTACCCTAACTACCGAATCTGTGGCTATAGCGGGATTTACTCCTTTGAACTTCATCTCGAACACTCCGATCCTAAGGAGGTTCGCCAAGTATAGGTCAAGATCCTCAATCTTCGATCCCTTCAGAACCGAGTTTATTATGAAATCTATCTTTGCCCTCCACTTCTCTATCTCAAAGACGTACGCATGAGCAATTCCCCTCGCCTTCTCTCGATCTTTCCCTTCAACCTTTCTAAATATCCTCTCAAGAGCGTGCTTTGATGAGAGCTCCTTTTCTTCGACAAGCGTTAGTGCGTCTGCAATTATCTCGTGGAGCGTGACCCTGTAAAACAGTTCCATGTTAGCAGGAACTCTAAGTTAAGTTATAAGCCTTGTCCCCCGTCATAAGGGCTTCCAAAAGAAAAGTCTGGAGTGGAGCTCAAAGCCTAGAAATGTTTAACCAACGCTTAGCTTTTCGGAGAAGTCCTGGGTTGAGGGCTGGTAGTCCAAGCCGAGCCTCTGCCTGTACTCCATTATTTTATCCCTGAGCTCGATTAGCTCTATCGGTTTATCTTTTCCCATTACCTTTAATATGTCATAGAATGCCCATATTCCGCTGAATATCTCTCCAATCCTTTCGCTTAAGTTCTCTGCGGAGAATATTCCCTCCTTCACGAACCTCTCTATCTCTTCCCTGGGGTCGATTAGGGGAGCTATGGAAATGCTCTGGATTACCATCCAGTTCATGACTGCGGCATCAAGAAGTTGAGCACTTGCCCTGATTATCTTGGCCCTCGCATCTTCGTACGCGATCTTCTGGGCGTCGAAGTTCATGAACTCCAGCGTATTCAGTAGGGATTCCGCCGCCCTTAGGTCGAGCTTTATTATTTCCCTCTTTGCATCTAAGACCGCGGAGATTGTTTTTATATCATCTATGGCAATCAAGGTTGCAGTACTTAGTATTGAGCTTATTATCACGAGATCATTTTTGAATTCAAGGTTCCTTGCCTGCTCGTAGTTCATGTATAGAAGGTATCCAGTCTTGGTGAGGAGCATCTCCCAGAGGATTAGCTTTATAGTTTCAAGATCTGGATTTTCCATGGCATCCTTAATGTCATCTGTATGGAAGTACACCTTTCCATCCTCGGTCAGCTCGCTGTACGGGAGGATCAGTATCTTCTCTCCCCTTGCCTTGTCCCAGGTGTCTACGGGAATAACCTCGATGTCATGCTCCTCCATGGGGAACACATTCCTGAGATCCATGGAGAATTCGGAGATAGTTGAAAGAACTAATTGGGCCACTTCTTCAGGGGAATCTCCCGTTAGAAAGTCCTTCATAAACCTGTGCAGATAAGGCTTCACCGACACACCTCCAGAAGTGAAATATTGGGGGCTGGGGTTTAAAAGCATTCCTGGGCTAACCTTTATAAACCAGGGAAGAAGGAAATTATAGCGAGCGGGGGTTGCCGAGCCTGGCCAAAGGCGCGGGATTCAGGGTCCCGTCCCGTAGGGGTTCCGGGGTTCAAATCCCCGCCCCCGCACCAGGAATTAAAATTTCTTCCCTCCTCGAATGTAGCTTCCAAGGGTATCTAGGTTTTCTAGGAATATTTCTTTAGCCTTTTCATTGACAAATGGATTTCTCTCCGCTCTTTTAATAACTCCTTCATAAGCAGACAACAGGCCAATTGGCGTAATTTCCATGACTTTTTTGGAATCTTTAAAATCTTCCTTATATGGATAACAGAGCCAAACTTCATCAAATATACTACCCTCTATTCGTTTTCCTCTATACGTCATCTGTGGATTTATTAGATACATCATGACTTCTCCTATAGCTTCGTATATGTTTGCCTTTTGTATAAATCCTCTGTTAGAGCGATATCCCTTTACTTCTATTCCTATTATGCGATTTTCATTCTTGCTTACTGCTATTATGTCTGCATCTGGTGAAAAACGGATAAACGGATCCCATTCTTCCCCCTTTGGAGCATTTTGCTTTACATCGACAAGGACATAATCAAACTTTCTTGAAAGGGCAACAGCTAAATATCGTTTTATCTCTTTCTCCCTTTCTTTGGGTTTAACGATAGTTTTTGGCTTTGTTTTTTCCAGAACACTCAATAAATTCCAGCCCTCCCGTAATAAGGCCCTCAAAAATTCGAAAATTTCTTCCTCATATTTCAGTGCCAGTAACATAACGTTGTTTTCGACAACTGCTATGGTTCCCGCTACATAAATATTC
Source organism: Thermococci archaeon (assembly GCA_003660485.1). Taxonomy (GTDB): domain Archaea; phylum Methanobacteriota_B; class Thermococci; order Thermococcales; family Thermococcaceae; genus Pyrococcus. Next base: position 3,345 of record QMUI01000125.1, read on the forward strand.
CCTGATCTACTTTTAAATTTAGAAGAGACTGGTTCACAATGTATATTCAGTCCTATTTTTCTCAGCTTATCACAGTTCGCTATAATTAGCTTGGAATATGGCTTCAATTGGTACTCATATACATGAGCTTCAGAAATTTCTGCTTTTTTTTGTATACCAATCTGGGCTCCAATACTCTACTGGTATTTCTTCATATTCAATACCATGAATACTTTTTATCTTTCTTATAGTCTATAATCTTTTTATGAACGACCTTGTCATAATATGGGGTATAATACCTCAAGTGCATTTCAATCCACCAAAGAGTTGTTTCTCATTGATGAAAATAAAAACTCACTCCGCACTCATAGATCGTAACTTTAAAATCAAAAAAAAGTAAAGTTAAGGATTTACTTAACGATCCTAACCCTCTTCGCGGCTCCAGGAACCAAGCCTAGCATTTTCGAGTCTATAACTACCGCATCCCTTCCCAGGAACGATAAAATATCTATCTTAAGCCCTGAAACCTCTGTTATCGGCCCCTCTTCCTCGGCTTCCTGCTTTAATAGCTGGGAGAAGAAGTTGTAGGCTTCTCTACCGAAAAGAATAACATCGGGCTCAAAGCCATCCATTTTGAGTTCGTTGGCCTTCTCCTCGATCTCTCCCAAAATTCTTATTAAGTCTCCCCTGGCTGTCATAAACTTTCATAAGGGGGAAGAAATAAAAAGGTTGCTAAAGCCTGACGACGTGGACTGAACAGGAAATACAGGGGTCGTAGGCTCTAACCACCATCTCAACCAAGGACTTTAGCTTTTCAGGATCATCATTGTAGTGCTTCTCCGCCATCATTCTCATGTGTTCCTCCATCATAGCTAAGTTAAACGCGGTGGGCGTTATTATATCCGCGTAGCTCACCTTTCCATCCTTGACTTCTAAGG
>QMUI01000126.1 GCA_003660485.1 Thermococci archaeon
AGCTCGATGACATCCTCAGTGGAATGATAAAGTTCAGGGAATCTTTTGAGGGAAAGCTCGTAACGGAGACAATGCTCATCGATGGCATAAACTATAACGGGGAGCTTGAGAGGATAGCCTCTTTTCTCTCCAGGCTGGATCCCGACGTTGCATACATAGCAGTCCCAACAAGGCCCCCCTGGGAGAAATGGGTTCGGCCCGCAAAGGAGGAGACGATAAATCGGGCCTTCCAGCTCTTTGCAGAGGCACTGGGCGAGGATCGAGTTGAATACCTCATTGGATATGAAGGAAACGCCTTTGCCTTCACCGGAAACGTTGAGGACGATATACTGAGCATAACCTCGGTTCACCCCCTGAGGGAGGACGCACTGAGGGAACTCCTGAGAAAAGGCAACGCAGATTGGAGCCTTGTTGATAGACTCATCATGGAAGGAAAGCTCATAGAGCTCGAATACAATGGTCAAAAGTTCTACATGAGAAGGCTTAGGAGTAGAGAACCCCGCTGAAGTATGTGCTTATGCACAAACCTTAAAAATAATTCGGCTTCCCTAATTCTGGAGGTGAGATCTTGCAGATAGCAGTCAGTGGGGGTAAAGGAGGTACGGGAAAATCAACGGTCGCAACAAACCTTGCCGTCGCGCTCCACTCCCTCGGAACAGACATTGTAATGGCGGATCTTGACGTTGAAGCGCCGAACGACCACCTTTTGTTGGGGGCTGAGCTGGCCAATGAAGAGCCAGTAAACCAGTTCATGCCGCGCTTTGACTACTCCAAGTGTACAAAGTGCCGAAAATGTGCAGAGGTCTGCGAGGAGCATGCGATAGTGACTCTAAAGGATGGAACACCTTTCCTGATGCCGGTGCTGTGCCCCGGATGCAGGGCCTGCGAAATAGTCTGCCCAGTTCCCGGCGCGATACTTGAGGGGTTCAGGACGATCGGCCACACCTATGTCACCCAGACCCCCTACGGCTTTACCCTGGTCACCGGCAAACTCCGGGAAGGTGAAGAGCGCTCGATGCCCCTAGTCGTTGTTGCGAAGAAGAAGGCACTGGAAATACAGAAAAAAGAAGGTGGCATGCTCCTCGTCGATACGGCCGCCGGAACAGGCAACACCGTCTCAAAGGCCATAGAGGGGTCAAGACTCCTCATCGCGGTCACAGAGCCAACGCCCCTGGGGATCCACGATACAGAGCTTATTTTAAAGCTTGGAAAGCTGATGAAACTCGAGACGTGGGTAGTGGTAAACCGGTCCGACCTCGGCGACGTTGGAAAGGTCGCAGAGATAGCCGAGAAGTACGGCGCGGAGATAGTGGCCGAGATCCCATACAGCGAGAACATCGTCAAAAGCTACGTCTCAGGAAAGCCGATAGTGCTGGAGAACGTTCCTGAAGCGAAAATCTTCCGGGATCTGGCCGAGAGAGTCACCGCATTTCTCGGGGGTGGTGAATGATGCAGATGGCAATAGCGAGTGGCAAGGGAGGAGTTGGAAAGAGCACGATCACCGCATCTCTCCTCTATCTTCTGAAGGATCGGTACAGGTTCATAGCGGTGGACGCTGACGCGGAAGCACCGAACCTCGGCCTGCTCCTCGGGGTTGAAGAGTGGGAGGAGGTAAGGGAACACGTAGGCGCGAAAGTGGCAAAGATAAACCCCGAAAGCTGCATCCGCTGTGGGATCTGCTATGAGAGGTGCCCCTACGATAGCATTCACATCGATGAAGACGGCAACTACTTCGTCAACGAGCTTACCTGTGAAGGCTGCAATGTTTGCGGCCTCGTCTGTCCAGTCAAGGGGACGATAACCCTTGAACCGGCCCGTTCGGGCGTCATCAGAAGGGCCACCACAAAGTACGGCTTCCCGATAATCTCCGCACAGCTAGACGTCGGCAGGCCGGAGAGCGGAAAGCTCGTGACGGAGGAGAAGGAGTGGGCAAAAAAACTCATGGAAGAACTCAACCTGGAGCACATGATCGTGGATTCTGCCGCCGGAATTGGATGCCAGGTCATAGCGAGCCTTGGAGGGGCCGACGCGGCCATACTCATTGCAGAGCCAACACCGGCATCGCTGAGCGACGTTCAGCGCGCCTACAAGGTCGTCCAGCATTTCAGGGAGCCGGCATACCTGATAATAAACAAAGCTGACATCAACCCCGGCTTTAGAGCGCTCAGAGAATGGGCCGAGGAGGAAGGGATACCAATCCTCGGAGAAGTCCCCTACGACAGGGCGATCCCAAAGAGCATGGCCATGCTCAAGCCCGTTGTTGAGGCGTTTCCAGACAGTCCGGCGAGCAGGGCCCTGAAAGAGATAGCGGAGAGGGTCGCTGAGATCATAGGCTAAATCAGTCTTCTTCAATTTCCATCTTTGGGGCCTCGTTTCCCTGTGGGAGTATTATAAGCTCCCGTCCTTCCACGAGCATCTGGGCAACCTTTTTCCGGGCAGAGCTCAGGGCCCTCCAGACGGTCCCCCTTGAGACCCCCATCCGTTTTCCGGCTTCCTCCTGGGTTAGCCCTTCGTAGTCCACAAGCCTCAGCGCTTCGAATTCCTCATAGCTCATGAATATTGGAGGTTTAGGAGGAGCCATCGGGGGGAGAGCGGGATAGAAGTGTTTGACCTGGGGAATGAAGCCGATCATCCTCATCTTTCGCCGTCTTCCTCTGCCCCTACCCCATCCCATTCCCCTAGGCATTTTTTTCTCACCACTATCTTAGAATCTCTCCCAGCATATCTTTATGAACTTTGTCTTTCTCAGGATTGATCTCCAAAAAGAGTTAAACACCCGTATTGAGTGTTATAGAGATTTTACTGCCTGAGTAGCGCTATTGAAACAACATCTTAAGCTATCCCACTAAATGGAACGATCTGAAACGTTTTATCCCTATCGTTTTCACCGCATCCCTCTTATACAACTTCCCTCCAAACTACAAACAGGTGATGGGGTATGATGGGAAAGAAGTTGAAGGTTGGATTCGTTGTCCTCCTGATGGTACTTTCGCTCGTTCCAGCCTATGCAGTGACCGCAGGGAGTTCGGGGAACGGTAGCGACAGTACAGGCTACGCGGCCGCAAACCAGACAAACAGGAGTACGAACGCGACCAAGGTGGCGGCAGAAGTCCTGCTCAGGAACCTTGAGAGGCTCCAGAACTACACCGCCGCCCTGCTTAACGAAACGGAGAACGTGAGCGCAGAGATCCTGGGGCTGTACGAAAAGGCCCTGAACCTCACGGAGAAAGCTAAGGCCCTTTACAATGAAGGAGAATACAAAGAGTCGCTCCACACCTCCATACTGGCCATGAAGACATACAAGGACGTGATCAGGAACATAAGGCTAGGCACCGAACCAGAGCGCGAAATGAAGATGGTGAGGGTTATGGTTGAGGCAAGGAGAGCCCTCCAGTATCTCCAGCAGGTCGAAGCTTTCGTGAGGGCTGCGGAGAGGAGAGGAGTGGACGTCTCCAATGTAACAGAGCTCATCAACCAGACCCGCCTGGCGTACATAAAGGTCCTCCAGGACATAAGAATCAACAACACCACCGCCCTAAGCGTTGACCTTGAAAAGGCCAGAGAGCTCAGGATGAAGCTGGATATGGAGCTCAGAAACCTCCAGATGCAGTTCGCGATCAGAAAAGCAGACAAGATCGCAAAGGTCTTCAATATCAGGCTCGAAATCATGACAAAGGCCCTAGAGAGAATGAAGAGGGTTCCCGGAGTGAACGAGACGGCCATAGAAACCGTCACTCAGGAGCTCAACCAGCTGAGGGCGAAAGTTAACCAGCTCATCAGCGAGGGCAAGTACCTTGAGGCACTTCACCTCATAAAGGAGGCCACTCCAAAGCTCATGATAGGCGCAATCCACCTCAGGTGGATTCAGAAGGACAAAATGATATACTGGCCTCTAGGGCGACCACACTGTCATCCCGGTAGGGGGATGGGTCACTGGGGCCACAGACCTTGATGTTTTCTAATGTAGTTTCCTTTTCCTGATGTTTTGATGTTTCTTACTTTTCTTTTGTTTCGATATCTTTTTAGGGCCCCCGAGATAAATTTCTTGGGGATGCTAGATGAAAGGGAGGATGGTATCTTTAGTCCTTATGTTCATCCTGACATTGTCATTGGTTGTCCCGGCAGGGGCCCAATCAGTGGTATCACTCTCCTTGAGGGTTTATGAGGACGGCTATGTCCTCGTGAATGAGACCATCTCGACAGCGAATTATACAGTCGCGCTTGAAATCCCTCTGCTCG
>QMUI01000127.1 GCA_003660485.1 Thermococci archaeon
GGGATCTTCTCAGAGAAAGGAAGGGAAATATAGACATTTTGAAGCATATTTGCGGTATCTTCAGTGAGGAGGAGTATGAGGAAACAAAGAAGAAGCTTAAAGAGATTGAGGAGGAGTTTGAGAAATGGGGGCAGTCCTTGATACGAACATAATACTCGAGCTTGGTAGAAAAGGTCGAGGAAGTGATATTTTCGAGAAAATATCATCTATTGACAATACTTTTTACATAACTTCTATAACAAAATTCGAAGTTCTTATAGGGTTCCCCAGAAAGGACGAACTAATGTGGTTGGAGTTACTTCCTGAGCTTCCTTTTGACGGTAAATGTGCTGAAGTGGCCTCTTATATACATAGAAAATTACGAGAAAGGGGAACTCCTTTATCCCTCCGAGATCTGTTTATAGCATCCATAGCAATCGCCAATAATTTGGCGTTAATAACAATGGACGAAGACTTTACCGTCTTGAGGGATATGGGATTCGAGATCCATCTTATAAAGGGGTAATTTTAATGAAGTTCAGCCACTTCATAAAATCCTTTAAGGAACCAATGATAGCCCTGAGCAATGCTCCATACAGGGGAGGGCTAACGAAAGCTAACGGCTTCTTCTTCATGATGGTTCACAAGAACTACTCGGGAAACTACAAGAAAGATTGCAGAAGGTTCGAAGAGGAGCACAACCTCAAGAACTTCGTTGGCTTCATGACTGCGGCTGATGTGGAAAAGGTACTCGCGGTGGCAAAGAAGGGTAGCGTCACAGCTTACGTTACGGCCGGAATAACTAATCCCGCAATAGCCGGTGATGAACCTCCTCCTTGGAGCCCGGGAACCATAAATATTGCCTTGGTAATAGAGGAAGGACTAACAGTTGGAGCTCTCGTGAACGCGGTGATGACGGCTACGGAGGCAAAAACCTACACCCTCTTGACGATGGGCTATAAAGCCACTGGAACGACGAGCGATGGAATCGGGGTTTTCGCGTTTGAAGGGGATATTGAGTGGGCCGGAACTGCAACTAGACTTGGAATAAACATTGGAAAAGCAGTGCGGGAAGCTTTAGAGGAAAGCATAAAGAAGTGGTGCGAACTCTAACTCTTCGTCCTCATAAGCTTCTCGTACAGCTCTTCAACCTTTCTTGAGACGTCCTCAGGCGAAAATCCTGCCTTTACCGCTAACCAAGTGGCTCCTCCAGCTCCAACACCTTCCTTCACGTAGCCCCTCTCGTAATCCTGGAGCCCTTTGAACTTGCTATTAGAGAAGTCCAAGTCGGCCGAGTAAGTTATTATCCCTATCTCCCTAGCGGTCTCGACGAAGGTCGCACTTTTATCCTGAACTATCCACTTGGTGGTGGCTATCATGAACCTGTCCATGTCCTCCACTAAAGCTTTTAACACGGCAGCAACAGCCAGCATCTGGGTTCCCCCGGCGAGCACTACGCTCTTTCTGAATCCTAGCGATAATCCAACAACTGTTGCGATCATTGGATCTCCGAACTGCCTTATCGCTTCTATTGGCTTATCCTTTAGGCTCCCTTTTTCCATTCCGGCTCTCTTGAATCCCTCCTCTATTACCTTCCTCTTAAGTTCCTGGGGATTTGATGGCGAGGCTGAGGATGTTTTTGCTTCGTAACCTAGGGCCCATAGAACGGCCTGAGCGGTTGTTGTTCCTCCTGGGGTTGACTCCCCTATTACCAGCTCCTCTATGTTAGCCTTGTTCAGCTCTTCCCCAAGTAACTTGGCCCTCTCAATTATTTCCTCAACTTCTGGAAGTGCAGGTTCTCTCCTGAAGTCCCTCCCAACCTTGTCGCTGATGTGAACGTGGGGAAGCATCGGGGGTAAGTAAGTTCCTCCCCTAACCACGAGAACCGGAAACTTGGCAAGTTCTTTTGCTGCCTTGGTTATTATGGCTGGAGTTGGGTGCCCCTCGGGGGTTACGGGTATCGCGTCTATAATCTTGGGCTTTTCATAGAAGAGGTACTCAGCATCTGCAGGAGGAGTAAGCTTTGTCAGCTCGGGAGTTGCTCCCGCAACGCTTATCCCAGGAATTAAGCTTATCTCAGTGTTCCCCAGGACTAGAACGAAGAGGCTCTTCATCCCACCACCGTTGGAGAAATTATCCAAGGATTTATATTCCTTGCTATAACTCATTTTGGGATGGGGAATGGGTAAGGCTTTAATGATCTTGGGGACTTCATCTGGAGCTGGAAAGTCCCTCTTGGCCACTGCCCTATGCAGGATTTTCTCGAATATGGGCTACGACGTTGTCCCCTTCAAGAGCCAGAACATGAGCCTCAACTCCGCGCCAACGATAGAGGGAGGGGAGATAAGCAGGGCCCAGTATTTGCAGGCAATCGCCTGCAGGAAGAAGCCCTCGGTAAAGTTCAACCCCATCCTCCTCAAACCAGAGGGGAACATGAGGAGCCAGGTAGTCTTCATGGGGAAGCCCATTGGAAGCGTTTCAGCAAGGGATTACATGCTGTCCCGGAAGGAGGAGTTGTTTAGGAAAGCAATGGCCGTTCTAGATGAGCTCAAGGAGAAGCACGACCTCGTGATAATTGAGGGGGCCGGGAGTCCCGTTGAGATAAACCTCAAGGACTACGACATAGCGAACACCAGGGTTATGCTCCACGCCAAGGCAAAGGGGATTCTCGTTACGGACATAGACCGGGGAGGCAGTTTTGCATCAATAGTTGGCACGATGGAGCTCCTAAAACCGGAGGAGAAGGAGGCGATAATAGGCTTCGTCTTCAACAAGTTCCGCGGAGATCCCTCACTCCTCGAGCCGGGCTTCGAGTACCTAGAGAAACGCTACGGGAAGCCAACCCTGGGGGTTATTCCCTACGTGGAGCACCGCCTTCCCGAGGAGGATTCTCTCGTGGAGTTTCCGAAGGTTAAGGGCGAGCTCCACATTCAAATTATAAAGCTCCCCCACATGAGCAACTTCACAGATTTTGAACCCCTGCATTGGGCCAATGGGGTTGACTACGTAACTAGGCCTGAGGAAATTAAGGGTGATCTGATAATAATCCCAGGGAGTAAGAATACCGTTGAGGATCTGCTCTGGTTAAGGCGAGAGGGTTTCGAGGATGCTATAATAGAGGCCCACCGCGAGGGTTCGTTCGTGGTTGGAATCTGTGGTGGCTTTCAAATGCTTGGGGAGAAGATAGTTGACAACGTTGAGTCCAAGCGTGGGGTTGTTAAGGGCATTGGTCTTTTGCCCGCAAAAACAGTATTCTCAAAGGTAAAGAGGACGAACCACCTTAAGGCTGAAATCCTGTGGGGGCCTGCTAAGGGTATGAGCGTGGAGGGCTACGAGATAAGGTTTGGTAGGAGCACCTCCAAGAGGCCTTTCTCCATTATAACTGCCGTAAACGGGGCAAAGGCTCTGGAACCCGAGGGTGCCGTTGGCGAGAGGGCGTTTGGAACATACCTCCACGGAATCTTCCACAACTTCTCCTTTACTGAGCGTTTCCTGAACTTCCTTAGGAGGGAGAAAGGTTTGGAGCCGGTATCAATTGAGGAGTGGAGCATAGAGGAGGAGATTGAGAGGTTTGCCAGAATCGTTGAGGAGAACCTTGACATAAAGGGAATTTTAGAAAGGTTAAGCCTATATTGAGTATGGAGCTTTCCTGAAGTCTTCGTCCATCGTGACAATTGTAAGTCCTTTTAGACTGGCTACCGCACATTGATATGCACCGTCAAAGTCCAACATGTTTCAAATGTAAATCAACCACAAGGCGATTCAACAATGACATTTGGCAATATGTCTTGGAGGAACTCTAAAAAAGTGTTAGGTTGTCCTAGTCTGGAGAGGATAATTCCAATGGAATGCAAGGTAAAATCGGTAATTGTGAGCTCTCCAGAATGTTCTTTTAGGAATTGTTTGGCTATTTCAGCTTTCCTCTGTTTTAGCAATATTTCAAGAAATACGTTGGTGTCAAAATCAGATATATTTACTCGCCACTCCAAGGCTTTGTGCTGGAGCTCTACTGAGCTCATATTCACGTCTTTTAACTTGCCTTCCCACGTAAATTTGAATTCGTGTCTCTTTTGTTTTCTATACTTTATTTGCATATTCTACGAGCTCTTTTGAGCCTCGAGAGGCAGTTGTGTGAAAATTTTTTAGATATCCTCCATTATTGCCACTTACAAGACTTTTATTCTCCTACTTCCTTAAATCCCTCACTGGACAATTGTCATAATTAAAAGCGTTCCCGCCCACGTTATTTCGGCAAC
>QMUI01000128.1 GCA_003660485.1 Thermococci archaeon
CTAGTGACGTACTCGATTATCTGCTGAGCCTCCTCAAGCTTGACATCGGCACCGCTTATGCTAATCAATGCTCCCTTGGCACCGCTTATGTCAACATCTAGAAGTGGGCTGTTCAGGGCTTGCTCGGCAGCCTCTAAGGCTCTCTTCTCGCTGTCGCTCTCACCGATGCCAATCATTGCAACTCCTCCATCCTTCATGACTGCTCTCACATCGTTGAAGTCGAGGTTAACAAGGCCAGGCTTAGTTATTAGCTCGGTGATTCCCTTAACGGCCTGCACAAGGATTTCATCTGCAACCTTGAAGGCCATCTGAATTGGTAGCTTGGGGGCGACTTCGAGCAACTTATCGTTGGGAATAACTATCACTGTATCTGAGTTCTTGGCTAGTCTCTTAAGGCCGTACTCAGCGTTCTTTGCCCTCCTAATACCCTCCATTGTGAACGGCAAGGTAACTACTGAAACCGTTAGAGCCCCCATCTTCTTTGCCATCTCGGCTATCACTGGCGCAGCCCCAGTTCCAGTTCCGCCACCAAGGCCGCAGGTGATGAAAACCATATCCGCCCCTTCCAAGGCCTCTCGGATATCTCTCTCACTTTCTTTAGCTGCTTCCTCACCGATCTTTGGATCGTTACCTGCTCCTAATCCTTTAGTGAGTTCCTTACCAATGAGAATCTTCTGATGAGCCTTAATCTTTAGAAGATCCTGAGCATCGGTGTTTACGGCTATTATCTTAGCCCCAGTGACGCCAACTTCCATCATTCTATTAACGGTATTGCCCCCAGCCCCACCAACACCTACGACATAAATTCTAGCCTTAATTTGCTCTACTATCTTTTTAAGCTCCTCATCAACACTTGACTGAGGAACTTGAACTTCTTGAACCTTATTTTCCTCGTTAGCCACCTTTTCAACAACGTTCTCTACAAGCTTCAGCATGCCTCAACCCTCCTCAACGATGACTAAAGTCTAAGAGAGGATTTGGAGGGAAGAAATATATAAACTTCACTCCTGTCTAACGACAACCCTAGGAAGTGGAATTGGATAGGGTATTCTCATCTCTTTGGAAATCGACATCATAAGAGGCATCAGTTCAGAAGTTGTGAAGTTCACGACCTCAGCCACCAATTCCCCAGGAAGCTGCTTCTTTTCTTCCCACTCGTCCAGTATTTTGTCTATATCCTCCTTAACCCGTGGAACGTAAAACACAAGGAGTTTCACTGAAACCTTAGCAATTTCGGGAGAGTAATTAATCCTGTAGTCAACAACTACCTCTATCCCCTTCACCCTTCCTGTAGGTAACTGAAGTTCCCCTAATCTCAGTTCCTCTATCTTTGGGTTTATAGATACCTCCACTTTTCCACCAGCCATTGTCAGTTTTTCTATTTCTATCCTGATGATGTTGTGCCCCAGTATCGGCACTTTCTGTCACCAAACTCTTAGGAAAATATCACTACTTATTAACCTTTGCATGAATTCTCAGCTTAACGTCCCTAACCACTTCCTCTTTAGATAGCTTAGGGTTCCTAGAGTATAGGTAAAGGATATCCTCCAAAATGTAGAGTAGCTTCTCCAGGATATCCTTGCCATGATTCCAAGGTGTCGCATACCTGTACTGAAGCAACTCCGCAAGCTCGTCTACTTCAAATTCGGCCAAAGTCTCAGACATCTTGCCCTTCGCAACTACAACTTTCCTATCATCTACCATTAACATTATATCTGTCATGATGCATCATAGTTAAATAGGAATATGCAGGTAAATTAAGTTTTTGCGTTTAATCTTTAATAAATTCTAAACCAAGTTCCTGGGCCAAAGACCTCGCTAATTGCCTCGTCTCGCCCCTACTACCTTTCCAATCAACGTATATTGCCTCAACTTTCTCTGCGAATCTGTTAAGAGCCTTTAGCATTACCTCTTTAGGGACAGGCTGGGCGTACTTCGGGAGTATATGGCCAAAAGCAATGTCAGTTTCCAAAGCCCTCTTGGTCTGCTTGGGAGCATAATGCCCTCCCCCTACACCAAGAGCAACCTTAAACTTCTCCTTTTGATAATTCTCCAGGACATAAATTACCGTTTCAGCAATAATCTCCCCGGCCCTATCGTTGATCCACTCTTCCTCACTTGACCCTATCTCTATGAAGAAACTTGGAACATCAAGCTCACTAGGACCGTGATGGGTAGCCTCATAACAAACTGTCCAGCCGAGATCGTTTAGCTCATTCATCTTCAGAAGAGCAAGCTTCATTGCCGTGGGCAATGCTACAGCAAAGCTCTCATCTTTTCCCCCGTACATGGCCTTGCCCCAGTTCCCGGTAATGTGAGTAGTTAATGCGGGGAGCTTCTGCTTGCTTGAATGTCTCGATGCAAAGGCTATAACCTCAGGTCTAAAGCCTAGTTGCTTCTCAATTTCCCTGTCAAGGTAGTCATAATATATCATTTCATCATTCGTCGTTAGTATAATTATGTCCCCCTTCTTGTATATCGGATTACCGTTAAAAGAACCTTCAACCTCCTTAAATCCGAAATTCTCGATTAGCTTTTCCTTTATATTCATAGAAGCCTTGTCGATTTTAGTCGTCATTATCACTTTCATTAGAACCCACCCTTTTCCCCTCCCTCCAACTGCTTAAATATATATTTCTAGCCTCTAAACGACCGCTAGATCGAAAGATTTTTATTGCTCACGTGTTATCTTTCTAACCATGAGAGTTAAGGTATTTATCTTGATTTTTGTAGTAATAAGTATAGTGATACTTGGAGGTATCGCGATAATAAACGCGATGGAGGTTCGCTACGAATACAATCTTGGCCAAGAAAGCTACACGCCTGTGCTATTTCAAAAGCCCCAAAACAGGACTTACATTTGGATAGTCGCTGAAGAACCCCTAAAAACCAGGCTAGAGGACTTAATGAAGGAAAAGTTTCCAGATGCAGAGTTTCTAGAAAATGCCACTTCCAAAGTCAACGGATCTATAATAATAGCCTACTTACCCAGGGTCGAGGCAAATTTTACACTGCTGAAGAAGATAGTCAGGGTTGATGGGGTAATTTACTACTCAGCTAACGGGAACGCTAAACCTATGATCAAGTTCATGAGGGAGTACAAGAAAAACGTGTGCAAGAACATGATTAAGGTGAAGGAGTATTATGAGAAAGAGTTGCCAGAGTCTGGAACCCTTCATCTTGTGTGCTTAGACTTGACCATTAGGGTCGGAAAGTTAGCCAACGTTGACCCATTAGATAAAGTCACGGAGAGGATACGGGCAGACCTGAAAGACTTCCCTTAGACTTATTAATTCTTTCGTTCTATAACCTCCGATGCCCAGGGAAAAGGTGGTTAGGGTCTGGGACGAGAGGGAAGTAATTTACACTCCGAAAAGGTGGAAGATTCTATGGGAGAAAAGGGAGAAGGCCCTTAAGATAATGGAGTTATTGAAGGATTTTGATCCCCACGTTTACGGTAGCGTTGCAAGGGGAGACGTTAGAAAGGACAGCGATATAGATATCGTCATTCCCTACAGGGTGCCAAGCTACATGATAGAGCTGGCCTTGGGTGATCTAATCCAGAGGAGAAGGATAGTGATGGCTACTCCATGGCACTTAATTAAGGGACATATAGAGATAGATGAAGAGACAACGATCACATTTTTTCTAGTAGATCCAACCGACAGAGAGCTCGAATTTTACAAGTGGGGAGGAATGCTGGATTTGTGGGGAGTGAAGACCAAGCAGAGAGTTCCTGGGGTAAACAAAAAGCTGATTTTGATAATTCCCACGGAAAAGGGCCATATAGAAAGGGAGGTAGTAGGGAGGGAGCCCGAGGTCGCTAAAATCCTTGGGGTTAGCATAGATATCGTGGAAGAGAGGGTTAAGGTTCTCACGAGAAGGGACAGAATAGGAAGAACTGGAATATATTTAGATGAAGAAGTCCCAGACTGGAAGAGCTTTGAAGAGTTCTTAAAGGAGCTTGCGGACAGAGATCCCAACATAAGAAGGAGGGTTAGGGAGAGCCTATGAGAAAAGTTTATAATCCTAATGGAAAAGGTTTCTCCCGACTGGGGCCGTAGGGTAGCTTGGCCCATCCTGCGGGCTTCGGGAGCCCGTGACCCGGGTTCAAATCCCGGCGGCCCCACCAGAATAGTTCTTCGGGAGGCTTATCCTCGGATCCCGGGCTCTCCCCAGAGGTATAATGGTACATAACGATGCAATTATAATATAATGTCAGAAAGGAGAATA
>QMUI01000129.1 GCA_003660485.1 Thermococci archaeon
CTTCTACTGGCACGGAAGAACTGCAGAGAAAGTTAGGGTTAGACAGGCATGCAGCATCCGCCTACATAATAGCCCTCAAAGCACTAAAAAGAACAAAATGATACACAAAGACACTAATAACGGAAACAGCCCCCTCCCAACTATCACTATCGCGAAGGATATTGAATATCTTGTTGTTTTCCCATATCTTCTTGAATGATCTATTTCTGACATTTCCAATTGGTAATGGAAGGAAAACACAAGGAACTACGGTTCCATCTGGCTCTATATCAGCGTGACCTGTCCCGCCCTTAAGGGCGGGGCTTCGTGAGACTTCACCGGGAGTACCCTCACTCTCAACGGCTATCCTTCCGGAATCGTCGGCTACCTTCCTCAAAATTATGGTGAGGTATTTAACTTCGATCTTAGAGTGTCTGCATCCCCGCCCTAAACGGCGAGGTTTTCGGGAGAAATAAAGCACGAAAAGCTTGGCGAGCAAGTTTATCTCCCAAACAATGTGTTCTCTTAGGTTTATGACTTTTGTACTATCTTCTAGCACGATAATTTTCTTCAAGCCCAAAAGAAGGGGAAGCAGTGAAAACTAAGGGTCCATTAATTGAAGGAATAGTGGGTTTCCTTGGCAATCCTCTCGGCGTCAGTAAATGAGGTATAATCAGCCACGCTCTTATAATGCTCGGCTACGAACCAAAAAGGTCGCCGCAATGACAGCATTGCCCGTGTTCTTCCCGTTCCTCAGTGATTTTCTAACCTACTGGAGAGTGAAGACGCTGGATTGGAAACTGTTCCTCTGGGTTTCAATTTACCATAGCTGGGGGCTGTTTGGAACTCATCTGATGACTTCAAAATAAGTTCAGAGCAGGTAAAAAAGATAATAGGGGTCATAATGGACCTTATAACCCTAGGTAATTATAGGTTAAAGACCCTTCCACCCAGGTTTTCCATTATTTCCTACCTTAGAGAGCTAGTGATTTGGTAGAGAGAATTCCCCCATTCCCTGCTAACTAGGGCACGATATCCCCTCATCCCTCTGGAGTGCTCTTGATTTCTTCTTCGCTTAGGTGATTCTTGGGCATTATGGAATCAACAATTTCAAAGGCTTTTTTAACCACCTTCGCTTTTGCTACCCATTTCCTCACATAGGCTTTATCGGGGAATTCTATGGCATCACAGGGACAGAGCATGGCGCAGGTGCTACATCCAACCATACAGTTGTAGGGCCTCGCAACAACTGGTTTCCCCTTCTCCCTGTCCCAGTCGAATACCCCTCTTCCACATGTTACAAAGCAAAGACCGCATCCTGCACATCTGTCGTAGTTTATCCTCGGATACCACTCTATCTTCTTCCTATCAACTCCCCACCATGGGATAACGCTTAAATCTTTAACTGGCCTCCCAAGTGCATCTTTCCCGATGATGGGAGCCTCCTCACTGGACATTGTTATCACCTCAAGGAAAAGATACCGACATTAATTTAAAATATTTTTCATATGTCATTGTTTTCAACCAAAAGTTTTGGTCAATCCTGGGCAGAAAATTTTAAGTTAATTTCAAATGAAATTCTGGGGATGAAAATGCTCTGCCTAAGGAACGTTGAATACTCAAGGGATGGTAGAAAAATTCTCCACTCAATAAACATGACCTTCAGAGAGGGGATAAGCTACTCAATACTTGGGCCGAATGGCGCAGGGAAATCCACCGTAGCACGTATTTTAATTGGAGAGCTTAGACCTACATCTGGCCATGTTCTCCTCGACGGCGAGGACATAACAGAACTGAGCGTTACAGAAAGGGCAAGACGGGGAATAAGCATGGCCTGGCAGGAGCCGGCCCGGTATGAGGGCATAACCGTGAGGGACTATCTTACCCTCGGTGGGAAGCTCAGAATAGAGGAAGATGAAATACGGGAAGTCCTTGAACTTGTAGGCTTGCCCTACGAGCTTTATGCTCGCCGCTTTGTGGATAAAAGCTTGAGCGGCGGTGAGAGGAAGAGAATAGAGCTCGCATCGCTTCTTCTCCTTAAACCGAGGTATGCAATTCTCGATGAGCCTGACTCGGGCCTCGACATAACGGCCAAAGAACTCATAGAGCGGGTTCTCAACTATTTCCAGAAGTACGGTACCACCGTGATACTCATCACCCACCACGAGGAAATAGCAGCCAAAACAGACTTCTCATACTTCATCTGCGCAGGCAGATTGGTGAAGAAAGGCTTTTCACATGAGGTCGTTGACTACTATCGGAAGACCTGTAGAAGATGCTCCTTCCCGGAGGGCTGAGGATGACGATAAAAATTGATCTCACTAGAGAATACGAGGCGTTAGTTGAGGCCTATCAGCGAGAAGGTCTTGACACCTCCCTTTTTGAGGGCAGAATAGCAGCGATAATCATCAGCGGAGACAAAATCATCGGGCTCAACAATGTTCCAGGGGTTGAGATAAAGGGGGAGGAGATTGAGAACGGGGTTAAAGCTGAAGTTACAATCGCGGACAACGTTGAGCTTCCCTTTCCCGTTCACCTTTGCACTGGTTATTTGAAAAGCGAGGGGTACCAGAGGGTTGTCTTTGACATAAATGTCGGCAAAAACTCGAAGGTCAAATTCATATCCCACTGCATCTTTCCCTACGCAAAGAACTTCGCCCACGAGGCGGTGACAAGGATAAAAATTGGAGAAGGTTCAAGCGTGCTCTACGACGATGAACACGTGCACGGCGAGGGTGTAAGGATGATCGGCAAGACAGAGGTGGATGTGGGCAGGGGTGCCCGCTACACGGGGAGGTTCTCTCTAACGAAGCACAGGGCAAAGAAGCTGAAGCTTGAGATGATCGCGAGACTCGATGAGAGGGCTGTTCTTGAGCTTGAGTCGAAGGTGAAGGCAGTTAAAGATGATTCAGTTGAGATAAAGGAAGTCGCCTATCTGGAGGGGGCACACTCAAGGGCAAAACTAAGGAGCACGGTTATAGCCTTTGACAGGGCAAGAGCTAACGTCATAAACGAGGCCTACGGCCTCGGTGACTATGCAAAGGGCCACGTTGAGTGCCACGAGATTGTTAAAGGTGATGCTGACGTTCAGACCGTTCCTCTCCTAAGGGTAAAGAACGACAAGGCCGAGCTCACGCACGAGGCATCCATAGGAAGGATAAACGAAGCCCAGCTCATTCAGCTCATGGCTAAGGGTCTAACAGAGGATGAAGCGGCTGAGCTCATTATAAAGGGTCTCTTGGGAGAATGATAGTTTAAATCTAAACAATAATAAAAAGTTAAAAATCATTCGAGAAGCACGTGCTTTACAGTTTTTACACCCGTGATCAGCCACATCGCCAGTAGAAGCCAGTAAAGAACAAAGCCAAAGCTGTCTATAATTCCTATACCAAAGGCTGTACCAACGTTGTGCGTTGCCCCCACGTAGGCTCCGAGTGGGAAGATGAAGGCCCACCAAGCCAGACTATAGGGTAAGTAGAGTTTTCTGATGTAGTAGATGGTCATCATGATGGCCATCACCAGCCACCAGACGCCAAAGCCCCAGAATATTAAACCAAACGCCAGGAAAGGCTCTTTAACTGTTAGGAACTCACTGGCTTTGACGAGTGCGTAGAGAGCTGAAGTTCCTGCTCCAATGGGTCCGAGGTTTATCCATACAGCTGGAGCCATACCACAGGGCATCGGTTCGTGTCTTATGAAGCGGAAAAACACTATCGCGAACAGGCCCAAATAAAGGAAGAAGCCAGCCCCCCAGGCGAAGTAGTTAACCGCATAGGCGATCTCCCGGGCAGTTCCAGAGAAGCTTGAGATTAGGCCCGCACCTCCCATGGGAATCACGATAAGCCCCACGGGGGGAATGAACCAGGCTGGGGTAACGGACTTGAGGTCTATCTCCCTCTCCACGAACATCAAATAGGGTATTAGCAGAGCAAAGAATATCGTTAGAACTGTCCCAGGGATCCAGAATGCCTTCGCGATGGTGGTCTTTTTGAGTATGACCAGATAATCGGCCGAGAGGACGAGCATGGCCACTGCTATCGTCCCGTAAAAGTGGCTCACCATCGGATGTTTTAGGTCTTCTAAGGCGTTTTCCGTGTACTTCACCCATCTGAGAAGCCATGGAATTAGAAGGATGAAGAATAGGAGGGTGTTGAGGTAGACGAGGAACTTCGCAAATCCAGCCAAGGCTGGAAGCCTCGATGAGTACGCTTTGC
>QMUI01000130.1 GCA_003660485.1 Thermococci archaeon
CTATCTCCTCTAAGCTTTTTTCACCTCAGAGAGGCATTTCCTAAGTATTCGTGGGAGGATCTCGTGAAAGTTTATGGTGTGATAGATGGTATTCCCGCGTATCTCCAGTACTTCGACGACTCACTACCGGTTGAGGAGAACATAGAGAGGAACTTCTACAACAAAGTCAGCATTCTCTATGAGGACGCTGAAAGACTGCTCAAGGACGAGCTCAGGGAGCCAGTGACGTACCTTAACATCCTGAAAGCAATAAACGATGGAAAAACTAAGCTAACAGAGATTGCAAATGAGGTAAAAGTTGCAGTAACGAACCTTCCAAAGTACCTAAAAGTTCTCGAGACTCTCGACCTAATATACAAGGAGCTTCCAGTAACGGTAAGGGAGAGGAGGAGGTTTGGAATATACAGGGTTAAAGACTTTTACTACAGGTTCTGGCTTCGCTTCGTCTATCCATATAAGGATGATATTGAAATAGGGGCAATAACGTTCTCAGACATCCAAGAGGATTTCAACAAGTACCTCGGCGAAGTCTTTGAGAGGGTGTGCAGGGAGTTCCTGATAAGGATAAATGGAAGAAAGTTGCCCTTCAGGTTCACTAAGATAGGAAGATGGTGGGATAAGGAAAAGGAAATTGATATAGTTGCAATTAACAGTTTAACTGGAGATTCGGCATTCTTTGAGGTTAAATGGAAGACCCTTAACTATAGAGGGACAATGAAAATATTAAAAGAGCTAATTGAAAAGAGCGAGAGGGTGAACGTTAAAGGGAAAAAGTTTTATGGAATAATCGGAAAAGAAATAAAGGGAAAGGAGAAGCTCAGGGAAAGAGGTTTCTTAGCCTTCGATCTTTCAGACTTCGAATGGGCCCTCAGAGAGCCCGGGTCGAAGGGATGATGGCTGCCTATGACGATGATCCATGTCCAAGAATATCAGGAGGGCGGAAGTTAGGTACGCTAGAGGAATAAGTAGAAGGGCCTTCCTGTAACCGGTAATATCTATGAGCCTTCCGACAACGTAGGGACCAAGTGTGGCTCCAAAGAACCCAACCATGTTCACGAACCCCATGACAACCCCCAAGTTTTCCTTTCCAGCCTTCTCTGATGTGTATGCGGTTATTATTCCTCCAACCGAGTAAAGGAAAAAGCCAAGAGGTATTAGAAGGATGGGATTCGGCCAGATAAGTATGAGAAATGTAAAGAGGGCATTCATAATAAACGCTAAGGAAACGCTAACTTTCCCTATCCTATCATAAAGGAAGCCGGCTGAAATAGATCCTAAAATTCCTACCATTGAAAGCATGGAGAACATCGCGGAGGCTTTCTCAAGGCTTGCTCCCTGGGAGACCAAGTATGAGACCAAGAATGTGAGGAGAGCAAAGAATGCTCCAAGGCCCAGGAAATTTGCTAGGCTTAATAGGAAGACAGTTCTCGGGATTGAAAACCTCGCAACTTCGGGCTTAGAAACCTCTCCTCTTACGGCAAAGGCAAGCAAGACCGCTACAATGGAGCTCAGAAGTGAGAGAACCAAGAACGAAAGCCTCCAGTTAAAGGTTAGGGCTATTGGAACGACTATTAGGGGAGTAATTCCGGTTCCTATTGCGGGACCAATCATGAAGAATCCTAAGGCTGATCCCTTCCTTTCCTTAAAGGCCTCGCTTATTAGGGCCGTTGCGGGTGCATAATAAAGGCCGGCGAACACGCCATAAATGAATCTAACGATGAGCATATCCCAATAATCCCTCGTGAGAACTATGAATGCCGACGATATGGAATAACCAAGTATGCTGAGGATGAGCAACTTCTTCCTTCCAATTTTATCTCCAATATATCCCGCAGGAACCTGAATTAACGCGTACGGTAGGAGTAAGGATGTCATTAACAGGCCTATCTCAGCATTCGCGATGTGAAGATCTTCTCTTATCAGAGGCGCAAGGGAAGGAACGGCCATTCTGTGAGAGTAATTGAATATCCAGCCCAGGCTTATGAGTAGTAAAATTATTAGCTTTTGCATGTTTAAACCAATATCTTAACGCTTAAAAAGCTTTATCACGGCCTCAACGTGAGGAGTATGTGGGAACATGTCGATTAGAATTGCCTCCTTGATTTCGTATGCCTTGCCAAGATAGTTCCTATAGTCAAGGATGAACCTTCTAGGGTTGCAGGAGACGTAAATTAGTGTTTCTGGACCTTCCCTAGCTATCCTCCCTGCAAACCTTCCGAGACCCTTCCGAGGTGGATCGACTATTATGGTATCATAACCAGACAAATCTGCTTCTTCCGCATTCCGAACTTCAAACTCAACATCTAGAGAGTTGAATTCAGCGCTCTTCCTGGCGACGGAGACCGAGAACTCGTTAATCTCAACTCCTTTGACTTTGAACCCTTCACTCGCCAAGTACAGGGAAAAAGTTCCTATCCCGGAGTACAGGTCTAGAACGTTCTCCCCCTCAACGTACTCCTTAACCGCTTCCAAAAGTAGTGGTAGAGCATAGCTGTTGGTCTGGAAGAAGGAAGAGGGATGAATAAAGTAGTATACACCCTCAACAAGCTCCTTAACGAGCTCTTCACCGTGAATATGGATCGGAGTTCCCCTGGGGTCATCTCTCTTGCCCCTTTTAACGCTCCAGTAGATTGAGTCCGCGAAATCAAAGGTCTCTAGGAGAATCTCCTTTACCTTTTTGATTGGCTCAACGTGGGCTATCACATTTACCATGACTTCTCCAGTAAACTTCATTTCCCTTATCTGGACGTAGTGCACTTCCCCTCCCTTCCAGTTCCATGGTCTAAGCTTAGATTTTCTGAGGAATTCCTTTATCGCTTCTACATAAATTGGAAAGTTCCGGGAGAATACGGGACATTCCCTTAAGGGAACTACCGTCTTCGGCCTCGCAAACTCCTTCATGCCAATTCCGTTCACCGTGACTATCAGATTTGTAATGTTCCTGAAGCCATATATCTTGGGAGAGGGCTTTATCTCGGCGCTTATATTAGTCAATTTTTCAAACAGCCCAGTCTTGAGCTTTAGTTGCTCCCTGTATTTTAATCCTTGCCACAGGCAACCGCCACACCTTCCAAAGTGCATGCATTTGGGTTTTCCTCTAAGAGGAGAAGGGTCAAGAAGAATAAACTCCCCAATTTCTTTTCCGAGCTTATTTCTGGTCTTCACTACCTCCACGACGTCCGCAGGATACGCAAAGGGTAATAGAATGTTCCCAAGCACACCAAGGCCATCCTCACTAATATCCCTGACTTTGCCCCTCATTGTCCCTGGGATCTACTAGTGGATAAATATTTATTTCCTCCTCCCCAGGATTATCACAATAATGGCAAGGACAAGGACAACCATGAAGTCTAAGCCCCAAGGAGTGTTTCTTAGAGGAGTTTTCGGTTCAATTTGAGATGAGGTTGTTTTGGGAGGCTGATATTTGTTCGGATTTTCTTTCGGGCACTCTTTAACCCCTCCTTCCCGGGGGCTTTCGGGCGGGATGTACTGAATGATCTCTCCGTTTTTGTAATTGTAGATGTAAATCGCATAATCAGTTTGTACTAGAACTCCTCCCCTCCACGGAAGGATGCCCTCAACAGTACCATTTACCTGGAAGCTCTTGTTGGCAATAACGTCCCAGAAGGATCCCTCGCCTCCTATTATCAAGGTGCCATTCCAAGCAAGGTAGGAAGTTCCCTCAGAAGGGTAAATTCCCAAGAATTCAAACGTTCCATTGTTAGCCCTATACACAAATTGTCTTGGGTACGTTTCAAAGCTTTGATTTGAGAGAATAAGATAATCTCCTATAAGGAAGGCCTCCGTTCTGTACATTTCAGTTCTCAAAATTTCCTTAAACTCCCCATTATAGAGGTAAAAACTAGATGATTCCCTCCAGTGATCAACTTCAATCACCCATCCGGAACTTGAATGACCGAGTACCCTTGCTATCCCTTTGAACTCTCCCACCTCCTTAAATTCATCATTATTTAAGATGTACAGCGTAGAGGTGAATTCGGGCAGGTTAGACTCACCCTTCCTACTGCGATCGCTCTTCCTGACATACGCGATGAGACACCTTCGTTTGAAACAATTGACGGACACATCACTCCTTAAATCGAGCTTAAGTGGAATCCTGTAAATATTAAACCCCTGAACTATATAGCTCTCATTCTCGGTAACCACTAGAACACCTGAAGATGCGCTA
>QMUI01000131.1 GCA_003660485.1 Thermococci archaeon
CCAGAAATTGTAGCTCAATGCAGTAATCCAAGGAAAAAGAGGATTAGCAGGGAGGATTTAGAAATAACACTTAATGAAGCTTTAAACAAAGCATCTGAGCTATTTGAAGAAATTTGGGACTCACTAACCCTAAATCAAAGAAAGGTTTTAATCGCAATAGCTAGGGGAGAAAAAGACTTTTACTCTAGGGGCTTTTTGAATAGGTACGGATTCAAGAGGTCATCTACCGTCCAAGTAGCTATAAAAGGGCTTAAGGACAAGGAAATTATCATTAAAGAAGGAGAAAAATACCTCATTGAAAATCCCATTCTCGAGCTGTGGGTTAAAAGAAGATTCTAGCGGCGGCGGGCGCGCCCGGAGGTGGGAACCCTCCACCGCTCCCTTTCACCGGGCCCTACCTCATCCCCGCACCCCCGCGAGCGTGCTCCGTGGCCCCTACCGCTGCTCCCTTCCGGGCCTTGCGGGGTTCAGGGCCCAAAGGGGGTTAGCACGGCCCTTCAGCCGTGCCTCCCCCACCGGGCACCCCGCGGGACGAGGACTCATCGTTCGGTCCCGGCTTCCGGGAGCGGCTTCGGGAACCGCCCCCCGGGCTTCGGCCCCGGCATATCGGCGGTTTCCGGTTACAGGGGACGCCGAACCCCCCGGCCTAGCCCGCCGCCAAGCAAGAGTTTCTCGGCCTAGTTTTATAAAGGTTTGGTTAGTTAAGAATTTTACAAAATCTTGTGCAAAATACTTTTAAGTATTTTTATGTATCCTGGTAAGGAGAGCTCAACCAACTTACATGTATATGCTAAAATCAGCCCTTCTCAAATCAAAATTTTGACAAAAATATGTTCTGAACCTAAGTTCGAATGTAAAACTCCTAACATGCTACATAAATTCTAACAGGATAAGTGCTTAAAATGTAAACAAGCTAGGAGAAATAGGCGATGACGACTGAATCCAATGCTGAGCTAAGGCGATGATTGACCCCAGAGTGGCCGAGCCTACAGTTCTATAATTTCATAAGCATTGTTCGCAAGGTCAATTATTAGAAGTTTATTGGCCAAGGGTTTTCCATAGCCCGTAATGAGCTTAACAACTTCAGCGACTTGAATACTCGCAATTATGCCGGCAGTAGCTCCCAAAATTGGGAACTTGCCCTTCTTTCTGACTTTGGGGAATATTTCCCTTAACTTTCTTGTTTTTCCTGGGATTATAGTCGTTACTTGACCGTACAATCCTTCTACCGCCCCGTGAACAAGAGGAATTCCCCTCTCGTGAGCGTAGTCATCCAAGAGGTACCTAGTCTCGAAGTTGTCAAGGCAGTCAACTATAATATTGACGTTCTTCAGTACTTCGTGTACGTTTTCCTGGGTAAGCTTACCAACGAACGTTTCTATCCTAACATCAGAGTTAAACCTTTCAAGCTTCCATTTAGCAGAGAGAGGCTTTGGGTTTTTGCCAAGATCTTCCTCCCAGTGGAGTATCTGCCTGTTCAAGTTGCTTAACTCTGGCGTTTGCTCATCTATCAGCAGGATAGTCCCAACGCCGGCCGCTGTAAGGTAATAAGCTACGGGACTTCCCAAACCGCCAACCCCAACTACCGCGACTTTAGCCCTCTTTAACTTTTCTTGCCCCTCAATGCCAAAGAGCATTATCTGTCTGTCGTAACGTTCAAGTTCCCTCTCGCTCAGCATTTTCAATCTCCTCTATTGCTTGTTTGATTTCATCGTAGGCTTGTTCAAGCGACTCGGGGATTACCTTAGTGTCCGCGATTACTGGCATAAAGTTTGTGTCCCCGTTCCACCTTGGCACTATGTGAAGGTGTACGTGCCCATCTATTCCAGCCCCGGCAACCTTGCCTATATTAAAGCCCAGGTTAAAACCATCGGGCTTCATGACCTTCCTTATGGCCTTCATTACCAATGCCGCTAGCTTCATGATTTCGAGCATCTCCTCCTCCGTTAGATCCTCTATGCTACTCACGTGCCTGTACGGTGCAACCATAACGTGTCCAGGGTTGTAGGGATAGTTGTTCATTATTATGAAAGCATTCTTTCCGCGGTATAGAATGAGCCTTTCCTTATCCCTGTTCTCCTTCGGGAAGTCGCAGAAGATACAGCCCTCGTATTTGGGCGATCTTATATATTCAATCCTCCATGGGGCCCATAGTATCTTCATCTCACCACCCAATTAGGGACTGAAAGGAATTTTTAAAAGCTTTAGCTATGTGCATAAACCTTTTAAATCAATCCATTTAGCATGACGCGAAGGGGCGGCTGGCTTGGGCTGGCCGTCACCATGGGAGGTGGTGTAAATGGCGAGGATGCATGCTAGGAAGAGAGGCAAAAGCGGTTCAAAGAGGCCCCCAAGGACTGCTCCCCCAATATGGCTTGAGCACATAACCGTTGAGGAGATTGAAAACCTAGTAGTTAAGCTAAGGAAGGAAGGTTACAGCACCGCAATGATAGGAACGATCCTTAGGGATCAGTATGGGATTCCCACGGTCAAGCTCTTCAAGGATCCTGATAACCCCAACAGGAACCTAACGATAACAAGGATCCTTGAGAAGCATGGCCTTGCCCCGGAGATTCCGGAGGATTTGATGTTCCTAATTAGGAGGGCCGTCAACCTGAGGAAGCACCTTGAGCAGCACCCCAAGGATCTGCACTCAATGCGCGGTTTGCAGTTGATCGAAAGCAAGATTAGAAGGTTAGTTAAGTACTACAAGAGGAAGGGCAAGCTTCCAAAGGACTGGAGATACGACCCAGAGCAAGCAAAGCTTCTCGTTCGCTGATCTCCATTATTTCCCTTGGTGTTTTTCATGGACAAGGGGGGATTCTTGGATAAGGTTAGGGAGGCCATTGAGACCGTTAAAGTTCACATCGAGTTAGGTCACACTATAAGGATTATCTCCCATAGGGACGCAGATGGCATTACCGCGGGAGCAATTCTTGTGAAAGCCCTTTCTAGGGAAGGGGCCAAAGTTCACGTTTCAATAGTCAAGCAGGTTAGTGAGGAGCTCGTTAAGCAACTTAAGGAGGAGGACTACAGGATTGTTATATTCTCTGATTTGGGCAGTGGGTCAATAAGCCTCATTAAGGAGCATTTAGGCGATAGAACGGTCGTTATTTTAGACCATCACCCTCCAGAAACAACGGAAACTCATGAAAGGCACATTCTCGTAAATCCAGTTCCCTTTGGGGCCAACAGCGTTAGGGATCTCAGCGGTTCCGGAGTTACGTACTTCTTTGCCAAGGAACTTAACGAGAAGAATAAAGATCTTGCTTACATAGCGATAGTTGGTGCTGTAGGTGACATGCAGGAGAACGATGGAGTGTTCCATGGAATGAACCTTGACATCATAGAGGACGGCAAATCTCTGGGAATTCTTGAGGTTAGAAAGGAGCTAAGGCTCTTCGGTAGGGAGACTAGGCCCCTATATCAAATGTTAGCGTACGCAACGAACCCTGAGATACCTGAGATAACTGGAGATGAGAGAAAGGCTATTGAATGGCTGAGAAATAAGGGATTCAACCCTGACAAGAAGTACTGGGAATTGACTGAAGAGGAGAAGAAGAGACTTCATGACCTCTTAGTTATCCATATGATAAAGCATGGAGCTGGGAAAGAAGAGATAGACAGGCTAATTGGCGATGTCGTTATAAGCCCGTTATATTCGGAAGGGGATCCGAGGCATGAAGCTAGAGAATTCGCCACTCTGCTGAACGCAACTGGGAGGCTCAACTTAGGTAACTTAGGCGTTGCGGTATGCTTGGGGAATGAGGAGGCATTTAAGAAGGCAATGAAGATGGTCGAGGACTACAAGAGGGAGCAGATAGAGGCGAGGAAGTGGCTGCTACAGAACTGGAGTGGTGAAGTATGGGAGGGGGAGAATGTCTACGTTCTCTACGTCGGTAACAACATCAGGGACACCCTTGTCGGGATCGCCGCCAGCATGGCGATAAATGCGGGGCTTGCCAAGCCCGAAAAGCCGGTTATAGTGTTTGCCGACACTCCAGAGGATCCCAATATCCTAAAGGGGTCAGCGAGGACTACTGAAAAAGCTTTGGCCAAAGGGTACCACCTTGGAGAGGCCCTTAGAAAGGCTGCAGAAATAGTTGGGGGGGAGGGAGGAGGACATGCGATTGCTGCAGGGATTAGAATTCCTAGGGCAAGGCTCGCAGAGTTCA
>QMUI01000132.1 GCA_003660485.1 Thermococci archaeon
AAACCCGGTGAGCTGGTCTGCGTCACCGGCGACATTGGGAGGGCTTTAGCTGGCTACCTCGTCTGGAAGAACGGGCTTGAGGTAGATGATGCCGTCAGGAAGCCCCTTTATGAGAAATTCCTTGAACCGAGGGCGAGAGTCAGGGAGGGGATTGCGCTCTCGAAGGTCGCCAGCTCGGCGATAGACATAAGCGACGGTCTCGCAAAGGAGCTTCACCTTCTCGCAGAGATGAGCGGTGTCGGCATTGAGGTAAGGGCTGAGAGCCTGCCAATAGGAAAGGGCGTTGATGAAGTGGCGGGACTTTTAGGGATTGATCCTCTCGAAATTGTCCTCGCCAGCGGTGAAGAGTTTGAGCTGGTGTTCACTGTCTCACCGGAGCTTGTTGAGAGCATTGACTTCGAGTTTTCCATCATAGGGCGTGTTACTGAAGGAAAAGGTGTTTATCTTGTTGACGAGGGTGGCAAAAGGGTCATGCCGAGGCTTGGGTGGGAGCATTTAACTGAATTTCAGATGAAAATCTTATATAGTTGAGCCTTAGTGTTAGTATAGGTGGTCAGCATGAAGGTGAAGGACTTAATCGGCATGCTCTCTGACAAGCAGAAGAGGAGCGTTGAACGGTGCCTTGAGGAGTGCGATCTGGTTGATATGGAGGAGGAAATCCCGACGGAGCTCCCAAGTGATGTGATGGAGTTCGTGAAGGTAATAGCAAACCCAATTCGGGCATCTATACTCAAGATGCTCGGAGACAGATGGCTATGTGTCTGTCTGATCGCTAAGGCCCTTGGTCAGGACCAGACCCTCATAAGCCACCACCTGAGAACTCTAAAGAAGTTTGGCCTCCTTCACGAGAGGCGTGAGGGCAAGCT
Organism: Thermococci archaeon; assembly: GCA_003660485.1. Classification (GTDB taxonomy): domain Archaea; phylum Methanobacteriota_B; class Thermococci; order Thermococcales; family Thermococcaceae; genus Pyrococcus. The sequence goes on from QMUI01000132.1 coordinate 867, forward strand.
CCGCTTCTACCGCACGAACCGGGAAGTCCTTGAGGAGTACCTGAAGAAGCTCTCAGTGGAATTGATGGGTGGTGCTCATGAGACTTCAGAGTGAAGTCGATGAGCTGGTGAAGGCCCTTCGAGGTTACTGGAAACCTTTTGAGATGCTGGCCGCGCTGGTTGAAGAGACGGGGGAATTGGCCGATGCTATGCTTGCAGTGGAGGGCGTGAAGGGAAGGGGCTCCAAGGAAGCACTGGTCGAGGAGATTGGTGACGTCCTGTTTGCCCTCACCTGCATAGCCAACCACTACGGGGTTGATCTTGGGGAGGCCCTGAAAGCAACTATCGAGAAGTACCGCAGGCGGGATCTATTTCGATAAAGATTGAAAAAAACTTTATAACAGCGATACCTTTTTACCTTTGCGGGGAGTGAATAGTCAGATGGGGGAGCTTTAATGGTATTTGAAAACCTTGTCCAGAGCACTGAGGAATACATTGGTGTTCTTCGGCACGTTCCCATCCACTACCTCCTCCTCGCGATAGGTACTTACTACCTGAGCGTCTTCCTTTTCGCCCTCCGCTGGAAGTACGTTCTCAAAGGAACAGGCGTTGACGTTCCCCTCGCCGAGCTCTTCAAGGCCAACCTTGCGGGTCTCTTCGTGAACAACATAACGCCGATGAGCAGGGGTGGGGGCGAACTTCTCAGAATGGCGTGGATTTCCAAGCTTCAGGGGATTCCGATGCGAATCTCGGCCGTTACCGTGGTCTACGAGAGAATACTCGAGTCGATACCCGTCATGGTAATGGTAGCTCTGGGTTTCCTGTACTTCACGACTTCGGAAGCCTTCGCCTTGATTCCCCTCGTGGTAGGGCTCGCCCTCATATGGCTCAAGTGGGAGAAGTTCATAGAGCTCACCCTTCGCCTCTTCAGGGTGAACCTCTCGGAGGAAGAGCGGGAGAGAATAGTAACCCTTAGGAAACGTGGTGACGTCAACCTGGTTGGGATAGGCACCAGCTCCTTAGTCTGGGTTCTCGACGTTCTCAGGCTCAAGCTAATCACGTTGGCACTAGGTTTGAACGTCTCCCTCCCAGTTTTAGTCCTCGCCTCGGTTATCAACCTGATACTCGGTATCGCCGCCTTCACCCCCGGGGGGATTGGAGTGGTTGAGGGTGGCTTGATCGGGACACTCACATACCTGGGCTTTCCTCCAGCGTTGGCTGTTTCAACCGTGCTACTCGAAAGGTTTATCTCCTATGTGTTGGGTAGCATATCGGGGTTGCTGGTGCTCCTTACGTCAGGAGGAAGGGAAGCATGGAGAGCCTTAAAATCGCGATAGCGAGCGACTGGTACTACCCAAAGCTCGGTGGTGTGGCCGTTCATATGCACGATCTTGCACTTCACCTACGAAAACTTGGGCACGAGGTTGCTATAATCACGAATAATCGCAAAACCGGAAAGGAAGCTGAGCTAAAGGAGGCTGGGATAAATCTAATCAAGGTTCCCGGGTGCATCCTGGGAAGCGTTAATATGAGTGCGTTCTCTCGCAACGCTGCGAGCATGATTCCATACATAAGGGACTGCGATATCGTTCACGGCCACCACGCGTTTACCCCCTTGGCCCTTAAAGCAGTCTCCGCGGGAAGGAAGGTGGGAAAGGCAACCCTTCTAACGACTCACAGCATAAACTACGAGAATTCGCCCGCAATAAAGGCCCTTGGTAGGATGGCCTTTCCATACTACCGATATTATCTTCACAATCCCCACAGGATAATCGCCGTCAGCAGGGCCTCAAAGGAGTTCATAAAGCGTTTTACTAGTGTCCCAGTGGATATAATTCCAAACGGTGTCAACGTTGATTTCTTTGATATCCCCTTTTCAAAGGAGGAAGCCAAGGAGAAGCTGGGCCTCAACAAGAATGTAGTTCTCTACGTTGGTAGGATAGAGCCGAGAAAAGGAGTTAGCACGCTAATCAATGCCATGAGGTATGTGGATGGAGAGCTTTTAGTGGTTGGTCAGGGCAGTATGCTCCCTCTTTTGAGAAATAGGGCCAAACTTCTCGGCATTTCAGAGAAGGTCAAGTTCCTTGGTAAGGTGGAGTACTCAAGGCTTCCCCTTTTCTATCGTGCCAGCGACGTCTTTGTTCTTCCGAGCCTAAGCGAGGCCTTTGGCATAGTCCTGCTTGAGGCAATGGCCAGCGGGACTCCAGTTATCGGAACGCAAGTGGGGGGGATTCCTGAAATAATAGACGGTTGCGGCCTGCTTGTTCCGCCGGGAGACGCAAAGAAGCTGGCCGAGGCGATAAACCTCGTCCTAAACAACCAGAACGTTGAGAAGCGCCTAGCCCGTCTTGGGAAGCGGAGGGTGGAAACTGTCTACGACTGGAGCGTCGTGGTAAGGAAGATAGTGGCCCTCTATCGGGAGGTTCTCGACGAGGTGGCTGAGAATGGCTAAAATAGTGATACTCACCTTCGACGTTGAGCATGACTGTCCGCCCTTTGCAGAAACCAAGGAAGGAATGAAGAAAGGTCTGCCACGGATCATGAAGCTCCTTGAGGAGTTTGGAATCAGAGGGACGTTCCTTTTCACCGGCAGAATCGCGGAGGAGTTCCCGGAGCTGGCTGAGCGCGCTGGGAAGAAGCATGAGCTCGGCTGTCACGGCCTTGAGCATGAGCGCTTCGACAGGCTGTCTTACGAGGAGGCGAGACAAAGGCTGATGGAAGCGAAGGCAATACTTTCCCGATTCGGGGACGTCATCTCATTCCGCGCCCCCAACTTCCAGTTCCCCGACGAATACTACAGGATTCTTGCCGAACTTGGATTTAGGGTTGATTCGAGCAAGGCAAAACATAAGGGGTGGAAATCCGGCATCACTGAGATAAGCGGTATCCTCGAAGTCCCTGCTACAACGACATCCATTATAACGAGGCTTCCCTGGGGGCTCCAGGAAAGGTTCCACCGCGGTTTCGAAAGCCCCATCATCTACATATTTCACCCCTGGGAGTTCGTTAGGATGCCTAGAACCCTTAGACCCGATTGCTGGTTTGGAACTGGAGAAGGGGCACTTGAGAAGCTGCGGAAGCTCATTGAATTCCACCTCAATAGCGGAGCGAGGTTCCTGACGCTCCGGGAGTTCTACGAGGAATACCAAAAGCTTAAACGTGAATAGTCAAACTCTTTTTTAGGTGGGAGCTATGAGAGAGGCCCTTTACTGGGAGCCCCTCGAGGGGGGCAAAGTTAGGTGTAAGCTCTGTCCCCTCAACTGCATCATTAGCGAGGGAAAGAGGGGGTCCTGTCAGATTAGAGAGAACATCGGAGGTAG
>QMUI01000133.1 GCA_003660485.1 Thermococci archaeon
AGTAAAGTCCAAAAAGGCTCTTGAGCTTGTGAAGAACACAAACAGAATTCCAAGAGAAGGCTGGCTGGGCCTAGCTTCATTCTTAAAGGCTTACCTAAGATGCAGAAGGAAAGGCAACGTTATTTACGTCGGTAACAGAGAGCTTGCTGAGGAGATAGCTTACGCATTAACTGCAATCGGTTATCTCGTTGAGGTTAGGAATGAAAATGTCATAATTCACAAGAACGTTGGAGCTACCCCAAGGATAAGTGAGAAGATAATCGAAAAGTTAAAGAAGAGGCTTAACATTTCAGCATCAGATCCCCGGGAGATGCTGAAGCAGATCTACTACCGCGTTGAGAGAAACCCAGAGTTACTCAAGGATGAAGAGATAAGAGAAGGGATAGCATACATAATATTCCTAGCCCAAAACGAGCTCCTGTGGGATGAGATAATTAGCGTGGAAAAGCTTACTGGAGAGTTCATAATATACGACCTCCATGTTCCAACTTACCACAACTTTATAGGAGGTAACCTTCCAACGGTTCTCCACAACACAACAGCCGCTTTGGCCCTTGCGAGGGAGTTATTTGGCGAAAACTGGAGACACAATTTCCTTGAATTAAATGCCTCAGTTTCAAAAGACACCCCCATACTGGTTAGAATCAACGGAAGGATTTTGAGAACAACATTTGCGGAACTTGATAAGATGTACTTTGACGATGACGATGGGGAAGTGTCGTACAAGGACGTTGATAACCTTGAAGTGTTGACCGTCGATGAAAACTATCGCGTCAGATGGGCCAAGGTCAGCAAGATAATCCGCCACCGCGTTCCCGTAATTCTAAGGGTGCACTTGGAGGGAGGAGGAAAGCTCGAGCTAACTGGAAATCACTCAGTTATCGTTCTCACTGAAAACGGCCTCGAAACGATAAAGGCAAGCGAGCTTAAAGAGGGCTCAATACTGCTGAGCTTCACGACCAATCTCGAGGGCTTCTTGGATATCCTCGACCTTACCGAGTACAGCGTGAGGGAAACATCAAGGACAAAGATATTCAATGAGCTATCGGTTGATGAAGAAATCTCCTACATGTTGGGTCTCTACGCGGCTGAAGGTGCCGTCGGATTCAGAGGAGAAACCTCAGGTCAGGTTATCTACACCCTCGGAGCCCACGAAAAAGAACTAATAGATAAGGTAAGGGACTTCGCAGAAAGGCTAGGAATCAGCGTCTACGAGAACTACATCTCCTCAGGGTTCAATAGATCAAGGAAAACTGCCTACCAAGTTAGGCTCCTAAACACGCAACTGGCGAAGTTCTTTGAACAGAGCTTCTACGACGGAGAAGGAAGGAGGGCAGAAAACAAGAGAGTTCCTGGGTTCGTATTTGAGTTCCCAATCCATGAGAGAATAGCATTCCTGAGAGGGCTAGCGGATGGCGGTGGAAGTGGAGAGTGGGAGAGTGTAATCAGGATATCTTCAGTTTCAAGGGACATGCTAATAGACGTCGTGTGGCTCGCGAGGATTTCTGGAATAGAAGCAAGCATATTCGAGCGTGAGGCCAGGCTGATATGGAAAGGTGGCATGAAGTGGGCAAAAGCAGAGTTGCTCCCAGCGGAGCCGATAGTTAAGATGCTCCAGAAAATCGAACATGCGATAGAGGGTAACTGGCACTACGAGCTAAGGCACCAGCTCTACGAGGGGAAGAAGAGAGTCAGGAAGGAAACTCTAAGAAAAATCTTAGACATGATAAACGAGGACAAACTGAACGAGGGCGAGAGGAGAATTCTCGAAACCCTGAAGAAGCTTGCCTACACAGATCTACACGCCCTAATGGTGAAGAAGATTGAACTAGTTGAGTACAACGACTTCGTTTACGATGTTAGCGTCCCAGGAAACGAGATGTTCTTTGCAGGTGAAATACCAGTTCTCCTTCACAACTCAGACGAGAGGGGTATAAACGTCATTAGGGAGAAGGTGAAGGAGTTTGCAAGGACAAAGCCCATAGGAGGAGCGAGTTTCAAGATAATATTCCTTGATGAGGCAGATGCACTAACCCAGGACGCCCAGCAGGCCTTAAGGAGAACAATGGAGATGTTTTCAAGTAATGTAAGATTTATCCTAAGCTGTAATTTTTCCTCACGTATAATCGAGCCCATACAGTCGAGATGTGCCATATTCAGGTTCAGACCGTTGCGTGATGAAGATATAGCGAAAAGATTGAGGTTTATAGCCGAAAACGAGGGGCTAGAGCTGACCGAGGAAGGCCTGCAGGCGATCCTCTACATCGCTGAAGGCGACATGAGAAGGGCGATAAATATCCTACAGGCTGCCGCAGCTTTGGACAAGAAGATAACAGATGAAAACGTATTCATGGTTGCAAGTAGGGCTAGACCGGAAGACATCAGGGAGATGATGCTCCTAGCGTTAGAGGGCAACTTCCTCAAGGCTAGGGAGAAGCTGAGAGAGATTCTCTTAAAGCAGGGGCTGAGCGGAGAAGACGTTCTGGTTCAGATGCACAAGGAGGTCTTCAACCTGCCGATAAGCGAGCCGAAGAAAGTCCAGCTGGCAGACAAGATAGGCGAGTACAACTTCCGTCTGGTTGAGGGAGCAAATGAAATGATTCAGCTCGAGGCCCTGCTTGCCCAGTTCACCCTAATAGGCAAGAAGTGATGGAAGATGCCAGAGCTTCCCTGGGTTGAGAAGTACAGGCCAAGAAGGCTGAGCGAGATAGTTAATCAGGAGGATGCCATTGAGAAAGTAAAGTCGTGGATAGAGAAGTGGCTCCACGGTAATCCGCCGAAGAAAAAGGCCCTACTGCTGGCAGGGCCCCCAGGAAGCGGCAAAACCACCACGGTATATGCACTGGCGAATGAATACAACTTCGAGGTAATCGAGCTGAACGCGAGCGATGAGAGGACTTACGAGAAGATAGCGAGGTACGTGCAGGCAGCGTACACGATGGACATCCTGGGGAAGAGGAGGAAGCTGATATTTCTCGATGAGGCGGACAACATAGAGCCCAGTGGGGCAAGGGAGATTGCAAAGCTGATAGACAGGGCGAGGAACCCAATAATAATGGCGGCGAACAAGTACTGGGAGGTTCCAAAGGAGATAAGGGACAAGGCAGAGCTAGTGGAGTACAAGAGGCTCGGCGTTAGGGATGTAATGAACGCCCTTATAAGAATCCTAAAAAGGGAAGGGATTACTGTCCCAAAGGACATCCTGTACGAGATAGCCAAGAGGTCTAGTGGTGATCTAAGAGCTGCGATAAATGATCTGCAGACCGTTGTAGTTGGAGGCTACGAGGACGCAAAGCAGGTCTTAGCGTACAGGGATGTAGAGAAGACGGTGTTCCAGGCGTTGGGTCTGGTGTTCGGGAGCGACAACGTGAAGAGGGCGAAGATGGCTACGTGGAATCTCGATATGACGCCAGATGAGTTCCTGCTGTGGGTAGATGAAAATATTCCACATATGTACCTCAAGCCGGAAGAGATGGCAAAAGCCTACGAAGCAATAAGCAAAGCTGACATTTACCTAGGCAGAGCCCAAAGAACGGGGAACTATTCACTGTGGAAGTACGCGATAGACATGATGACCGCTGGAGTTGCAGTGGCAGGAACGAAGAAGAGAGGCTTCGCCAAGTTCTACCCACCAAACACCCTAAAGATGCTAGCGGAAAGTAAGGAGGAAAGGTCGCTTAGAGATTCTATCATAAAGAAGATAATGAGAGAGATGCACATGAGCAAGCTTGAGGCCATAGAGACAATGAAGATAATAAGGACGATATTCGAGAACAATCTAGATTTAGCGGCACACTTCACGGTATTCCTAGGATTGAGCGAGAAGGAGGTTGAGTTCCTAGCGGGTAAGGAGAACGCGGGGACAATATGGGGGAAGGCCTTAGCGTTGAGGAGGAAGCTCAAGCTAACTAAGAGGGAAGAGGAGAAGGTTGAAGAAAAGGTGGAAGAAGAGATTGAAGAGGAAATAGAGGAAGAAACTGAGGAGGAAGAGATTGAAGAAGAAATAAAGGGGAAGGAAGAGAAGAAAAAAGAAGAAAAGCCCAAGGAAAAGAAAAAAGGGAAGCAGGTTACACTTTTCGACTTCCTGGGGAAGAAATGAGCTCTACTCTACATTTCCTCTTTTCTGCTCTTTTGCATACCTAAAATCCCAAGCTAAGAATGAATG
>QMUI01000134.1 GCA_003660485.1 Thermococci archaeon
GTGGATGGAACCTTTCTTACCAGTACGCCGTTTTGATGGACATCCTTAAATGGGACGCCAGAACACCCCTTTCTGAGATTGCAAGGGAGCTCGGGAAAAGCAGGCCCACGGTACGTTTTATGATTAAGACTCTCATGCGGAGGGGTATTCTCATTGGTTATATAGCCACGGTGGAGAATACTGAACACGATAAGGGAGTGATAGGTATAGCAAGTGAGCTGAGAGAGGACGTCCTCAGCAGGTTCGCCGAGTATGAAATAAACGTCGGTGTTCTCCTCGGTGTAGGTTATCTTCTTGAGTGGTACTTCTCATCGAAGGAAGACCTGGCCCAGAAGCTCTTTGAGTTCAGCGGCTACGTTGAGAAGCTTGCTATCGAATATTTTGATATGCTAGCCGATGTAAGGGACATGTACCCCAGACAGAGGTTCAGTAGGATGGTAAGAAGGGATGGAAAAGGTTACAGGTCTATCCTCGAATTTTAGGGCATCGGGCAGTACTCGATTCCCCTGATGTCGCCGCTGGCCTGGTATTCAAGGGCCCTGCAATCGTGGCATACATACCTGAACGGACAGGTGGAGCAACCCTCAATTTTGTCCTTTGTCATGCTCCAGAACTCTCTGAGCTTCTTGCTCTTTCCAACTATCCATTTGAAGCTCTTCTCTCTGAGGTCTCCGATGATGGTGTTCCTCAGGAGGGGACAGGGTAGCACGAAGCCGTCAGCTGTGACGGCGACTGTTCCAGCAAGGCAATCGTGGTACTTGGTACTGGTTGGATTGGCTATCCTCCTGAGCTCTATTAGGTTGAAGTTCACGTGCCTCAAGGACTTTGGATAAAGAACGTCGATGTAGACGTTGAAGTCATCATCACCCTTAACTTTTTGAATGAAATCTCCGGCCTCCTTCAGCTCCTCGGGAGTTACAATTACTAGAACCCCTCTAATCCAGAGTTTCATTGCGGCTGAGATTATTGCGTCAGGGTCGTATTCGAGCTCGGCTATGTACTCGATCCCATCGATCGGGTCTATCTTCTCGATGTCCTCAAAGAGAAAAACAGCCTTTATTTCTTCGATACCTACTTTGAATGCAATCCTCGCTACCCTGTTGAGTTCTTCAGGGGAATCGTAGTTAGTTATCCAGACCTCGGTTCCACCCATGGATTTGAAATCCCTCAGAATTCCCTCTATCTCACTTTCTCTTAGCTTTTCTCTTCTGAGGATGAACTGGTTGTTCCCGATACATCCAATTGAGCGGGGTATGCCATAGAGCTCGTTGAACTTTCCTTTGCCGGCTCCCAACTGAAGGATAAGTCTTTCAAGGGTTCCTGCATGAGGCAATTCACTCCATGGAGGCTTTCCAACGAACACATCCTCAACTTTTGGCTTGGCCTGTAGAACAACCATCGATCCGACCTTTGTACTCTCCGCCATCAGCTTCACCGAAAAAGAGTATGCAATCGTCGGTTATATACTTTTTCTATGCATATTTTACTCACTACTAAAAATAGTTAACAAAAGTTGAAAAACTAGACCCCGTGGTAATTTTCAGGTATTGTTCTGTCCCCCTCTATCCAGAACGTGCCCTCGTTTGTGACCTCCCTCTTCCACACTGGCACCCTCTTCTTGACTTCGTCAATCGCCCACCTGCAGGCCTTGAACGCCTCCTCTCTGTGAGAACCGCTTGCCACTATCAATATGGTGTCTTCTCCAACGTTTAGTTCGCCAACTCTGTGCCAGATGATGAGATCTAAGATGGGAAACTTCTCAAGGGCTTCTTTTCGGATTCTTTTCATTTCCTGTAGGGCCATCTCCTCGTAGGCTTCATAGATGAGCTTTATCACCTTTCTTCCTTTATTCTCATTTCTGACTTTTCCGAGAAAGACCACGTAACCTCCTGCCCTGGGGTCTTCTATCAGTTTTATCGCTTCATCGATGCTGAAGGGCTCACTCGTAACCTTGACCTTTGCCATTTGGATCACCCTTCTGTTTTTCCCGGGCCTCTTAAATAAATGTTTGTCCACAACATTTTTTAGGTCGAGCGAGAGTTTCAGCTGGTGATAAAGTGAGGAGTAAGCTCATTGCAATTGCTTTGGTTTTCATAATCTTTGTATCAGGCTGCTTGGGAGGCTCTGGAAAGGATAGAGAGAGCTCTGACCAGACGTCCCTTTCAGATGGAACTTCAACGACCTCGGGGGCTTCCTCTTCAATTTTAACCTCAACAACTTCTTCATTCCATTCCACGACATCCACGACAACCGGGTGGGAAATAACTTCCACGACCCCTGCTGTAGACTACACCGGAAAGCTTCTCGATGCCCTCCGGGGAATTTCCTCGTATCTGGCGTTCGTGAATACCACTATCAATTCCACGGTGCAGATAGAGGGTGGTGGAGCCGTCAAGGTGGAGAACGTCTCAGTCTTTTCAAACTCCACGGTCCGTTACAACCTCGCCGACAATAGAATGGACATGAACATGACAGTCCATACGGAGCCCGCTGGCGGCAGGGTCTTTACGAGAATCCTCCTCTTGGGAGACGTTGCAAGGGTGTATTCCCTTGGAGAGTGGAAGGAGTTCAGGAGGGGTGATGAGGGTTTCACCGTTATAGAAAAGACCTTTGAGTCAAATCCTCTGTCCCTTGCCCTTAGCGCCTCCAGTGGCGGTGAATGTCAGGTGAGTACTGGCCAATATTACATCCTGCGCTGCACCAACAAAAACGCCTTTAGGGAACTGATAGAAGCCATTGTAGGTGTCCCGAAGGGTTCTGAGGTCTCTGTTACCATGGGCGCTATAGAAGTCGTCTTCTACGGGCTTCAGCCGGTAAGCGGGAAGATAGAGGTCGGGTTTGAGATCTCTACGACCTACACTGACGCTTCGGGAAAGTCCTTCAAGATGCTCCAAAAGGGAAAGATCGAGGAGACCTTTACCATCCTCCAGAAGGGCTAAAGTTCGACGATCTCGTAGATGTTGTGGGCTAGGTCTAGTATCAGGAGTTTGTTTAGGAGCGGCTCTCCGAGGCCGGTTATCAGCTTCACGACTTCCATTGCCTGAATCGAGCCGACAACTCCAGCGGTGGCCCCAATTATTGGGAATTTTTCTTTTCTCCCCTTCACCCTGGGGAATATCTCCCTCAGCGTTTTTGTCTTTCCAGGGACTATCGTGGTTACCTGCCCGTACGTTCCTTCTATGGCGCCATGTACCAGTGGCTTTCCGGTCCTCTGGGAGTATTCATCAAGAAGGAAGCGCGTCTCAAAGTTGTCGAGGCAGTCAACTATAATGTCCGCTTCCCCAAGTACTTCATCGATGTTCGCTCTGTCCAGCTTAATGGGCTTTGCAATGATCTCAACGTCCGAATTAAACCGTTCAAGCTTCCACTTCGCAGACATGGCTTTTGGCCTCTTTCTGAGGTCTTCTTCCCAGTGGAGGATCTGTCTGTTGAGGTTGCTGAGCTCGGGATTCTCTGAGTCCACGAGGATCAATTTGCCTACCCCTGCCGCTGTGAGGTAGAACGAGACCGGTGAGCCGAGACCGCCGACGCCGACGACTGCAACGGTGCTCTCCTTTAGTCTCTCCTGTCCCTCGGTTCCGATTATCATTATCTGCCTGTCGTACCTTTGAAGTTCTCTATCTGTAAGCATGGGATCACCTTATCCCCTTAACACGCCCGACCTTATGAATGTTGGGCAAACTTTTTGGGCCGCCGTTTCCAATCTCCAATGGTGAAGGGAGTGAAGTGGGATGAATTCAGGGGGCAGCTTCTGTCGGAGGGTTTCGTTGAGCTTGGGGATTTTCGGATAGAACTCACCCTAGACAACACTTTCATGGATATTGCGTACATTCCGAGGATAGCGGTGTACTCGAGAGGAAGGGGCAAGTGGTACGTCCTGAGGAATCCTATAAAATCTGGAAATAAACTTGACGAGGGCTGGGAAAACGCCGTTGAAGTCCTTAAGAAAATAATCTTCGGTGATGTGCAGCCCGATTTTAACGACCCCGATCTGGAGATGAAGTTCGTTGAAAGCCTGAGGAAATATGTGGAGCTGTAGCAAAACCGCTATATACCCCCATGCTCATATCATTCTATGGGTGGGGGAAGATGGACATAGCGAAGTATATTGATCACACAAATCTAAAACCTTACGCAACGAAGGAGGACATCA
>QMUI01000135.1 GCA_003660485.1 Thermococci archaeon
AGGGTTCCACTCCTCTTCGATGCAGGTTCATGTGTAATAACCTCAGCCGTGAGGAGCATAGATTGGAAGAGGTACAGGATAGATTCATTTGATACAGCTCCACTCGTCGTTTTAGTCAACGTTATCAGCGTTCACGTTCCCTACACGAGCACTGGTAAGCAGAGCATTGCCGACATCGATGAGATATACAATGAGATAAGGCTTGCCCTAATGGATGCTGCAAGGAAATTGGCCTTCTATCTCGGAGGTAAGTTCAGGAGGCTGTATCAGGTTAAGAGGAGGAAGACCCTTGAGAAGTATCTCCCCGAGATTGCCAGGGCTTTGCACATACTGACCGGGGAGCCAGAGGAGAAAATCAAGGAGTACTTCCTGAGCCTTATAGAGAGTAGAATTGAAATTGAGGAGGTGAGTGACGTTGAAGCTGAAGCGACAGAAGCCTAGGGAGAAGTTCTCTTATGATCCTCAGAAAGTCCTTAAGAAGCTGGAAGAAGTAGCCCAAAAGATACTTGAAGATGTTAAGGCCGGCAAGAATCCCTACTTTGACGTTCCAACAAGGGGACTAAATAATGTATACTTCGATGAAGAGGCGAGACTAATAAGGATGGGCGATAAGCTCTCAAGGAGGTACTTCCTCAACGTGGCTCATGCGAGGAAGTTCATGCAGACTCTTGTCTTAATGGCCTACGTTAAGAGGCTGGTAAGTGAAGGAAAGCACGCGAGCTTAAGAGAAGCGTACTATGCCAACAAGCACACAATCCCAGGGACTAAGGAGAACACATTTGAGGACCAGAGCGAGAGTGATCCAATAATAGAGGATCTCGAGAGAATGCTTGGCATTCTGAGAGAGGAGATGCACATTACGGCGGATAGGAGAGGGTACATCTACGGGGACATAGTTATCAAGGATGGAGAAGATGAGTTCAATGCCTCCAAGCTCGGTACGGGTGGCTGGGCAGTTCCAGGGACAGTAGAGCACATTCAGTTCCCTGAGATCAATGTTGACTACGTTCTTGTCGTTGAAACTGCGGCAATGGCCGATAGACTAATTGAGGAGAAGTATCCAAAGAAGGAGAACTGCCTTATAGTGGCGACCCAAGGTCAGGCTTCAAGGGGAGTGAGGAGACTAATCCACAGGCTTCACTATGAGGAGGGCCTTCCGATAATAGTATTTACTGATGGTGACCCCTACGGTTGGTACATCTATTCCACAATAAAGCAGGGATCGATTAATCTAGCGTACCTGAGTGAGAAGCTCGCAACTCCCGATGCAAAGTTCGTTGGAATGACTATGGATGACATAAAGGAGTACGGTCTCGAGAACGTTACGGAGAAGCTCAAGGGAATCCCCCCAGACAAGAAAGGTGGACCTACTGGGGACTACAAGAGGATAATTGAAGAGCTTAACTATCCATGGTTCCAGAACAAGGAGTGGCAGAGGCAACTGAAGCTTGCACTTAAGTGGGGAGTAAGGATTGAGCAGCAGGCCTTAGCAAATAAGAGTCTAGAGTTTGTGGCAAGAGAATATTTGCCCGAGAAGATTAGGGAGGGTAAGCTTCTTCCGTGATGGGCCATGCCAACAACTGAGGAGTTAATAGCGAGGATAAATAAAACACTGGATGACATAGCAATTGATACTCCAGGATTATTTGATGATTTTGATATTCCAAAACTATTTTTCATATTTAAGAATAGGCTAGAAGTTTTGAAAGATCTAGAAGAAGAGCTGGAGCGGAGGGTTGGAGAACTGGGTCCTGCTCCGATATTTAAAGACAAAAGATCGAGAGATCCACATCTATCTTGGATATACAGAAAGAGGCATTATAGATCGCTAACCCTCGAAAGGTTAAGGGCCGCGATAACTGCCCATAGGATGGCCCTAGCTATTCTTGATGCGAACTACCTATTGAGGAAAGGGAGAACTGAAGTCCCTCCAGATGCCTTGAAAAAGACCGATCTTCAGAAAGTGAAAGTAGTTGAAAAGCCTGTAAGGCTTGGAAGGGTTGATATACTTCCATACTTAGCTTACTCAGGTGATGTTCTCAGACTGTTAGGGCAGAGGGGCATTGAGGTAAGGGAGCATTTCAAGTTGATAAAGAGTAAGCTCAGGGAAGAGGGTACGGTAAGGAAGGAGAAATTTAGGATAGAGGTTGAGTACTGGGAGGATGGAAAGCTAAAAAAGGAAAAGCTTGACTTGCCGGTGGATGCTGACATAGAGGGAGAGCTAAGGAAGAGGTTTGGGAAAAGGTTTAGGTGGAGAGTTTTGAGCTATGTAAAGACAATTGGCGTTTTAATAAACAACCACTATACCGTTGATAACCTTGCCCTTGCCTACTCGACCCTAAACCCAAAAGATGGTGTTAGATTATTGGCCCTTGACATTTTCAGGTACTACTTCTTAACATCGGAGAAGGAGAGGGAGAACATCTCCATATATCCTGGGATAAGGTCATGTATAGACTGCCACTATTCCTTGTTTGATATCCCATTTAAAGAAAGGGCCGATTTCAAAGTGGGCTTTGGGAGCTTACTCCTGATAAGGAAGTGCGAAATAGAGAAGATGCTCGTTAAGAAGAGGAGTGACATAACCAGATTACCTAATTATGTCTTAGGCGGGGTAATATTATACGGTATCTCAAGCTTTACAGAGGAGGAAGTTGCAAATCTCCTTGAAATAGACATTGATGAGCTTAGGGAGGGAATTAGGAAGTTCGTGGTTTCAGGCCTTCACAAGGTTGTGTTCTCGGATGTAAGCAAGTTTGAGAAGTTTATGCCAAAGAGCGAGAAGGCGAAGAAGTTCCTTGAGCTTCTCCAGGGGTGAGATTTTATGAGAGTTGAGATAACAGCTCGAAACGTGAGGGAGTTGTTGAGGAAGATTGATGAGAGCCTAAACGAAGATGTGACTGAAGTTTACATTAACTTAAGACCCACAAAAGAGGTTGTAGTTAGAATCCTTGAGAACGCCCCAAACGTTAAGGTGATAGGATGTCCTCCTAGTCTCTACCCAAAGGTGTCTAAGAAGGTAATCAACGCTCTTGAAAGGATGGGAATAAGGGTCGTTCCAATAGCCAAGGGGAGAGGCAGGCCCAGGAAGTACTCGGAGAAGACGGTAAGTTTAATTCAGGAAATGCTCCACAGGGGCAAAAGCCCAAGGGAAATAAGCAGAACCTTGGGGATACCTCTGAGGACCCTGTACTACCTTATCTCCTTGTACAATTTAAGGCCGTTAGTAGTTGATGATGAGAAGGATTAAATGTTATAAATGTAATGGGGAGATGGAAACTAGGTGTTTAATTTGAGTGAGAGAGGAAGAAGTATAATAACGCTGTCAATTTTTATCGTTTTTATAGGTCTTCTAACGGCCCTCTATTATGGAAGGGTGGATCACATATGCAGATGCTCAGTTGCGTTGTTTGGTCTCTCAATTCCCCTTTGGTTGCCCAAGGTCTATACGCCTAGAGGGATTTTTAAAAAGCTTTTGACCCCTCTGTACGATACTGAAGTTATGGCCCTCTTAGGAGTTTTTATAGCGGTTCACGTTTCTTTAGTCAACGTTCCCTTCACGACGATTGATTTATTCCACAAGGAGTGGAGAAATGCTGACATGATAAGTCACCTCCTCGGGGGTTTGGTTCTCTGGCTCATAATTGCAAGGGTTCTGGTGGAGTTTAATCTTTCTTGGCGGGAAGTTTTAAGTTACTCTATAGTTGCGTTCTACATTTTGGCAATTGGCTGGGAGGTTGCCGAGAAGATAAGTGAGTCAGAGATATCCTTCATTACCGAGACCCTAGGCAACAAAATCAGGGATCTAGTTATGGACTCCATGGGAATGATAATTGGAATAAAAATAAGAAAGAAGCTCACTTCTTTCCGGCGATCTTAACGTTTTCGAACTTTATGTATGGGGTTATCACCGTGTACATTGCTGGTAGTGCTCTTTGCTCTTTGCTAACTTCTGTGGCCTGCTTCAAGAGCTCGTAAATGTTTCCGGCAATAAGGAAAACGCTTGATCCAACTATTTCTCCATCCTCTATTAGGTAAGCTGGATTTGCAGTCACGGCAAAGTTACCATTGTCTGGATTGCTTGAGTGTGCACCCTGAACACCATCGACGAAGTAGCCGTGCTTAATTTCCC